>JAGRFY010000032.1 GCA_020445765.1 Rhodocyclaceae bacterium
CAAGAACTTCGACCCGCGCGCGAAGCTGATGGGCAAGGTCTGCAGCGAGGTGCTCGGCGAACTCGGTCTCGAGAACGACCGCCTGTTCAAGCTCGCCAAGGAACTCGAGAAGATCGCCCTCGAAGACGAGTACTTCGTCGAGAAGAAGCTCTACCCGAACGTCGATTTCTACTCCGGCATCGTGCAGAAGGCGCTCGGCATCCCGACCTCGATGTTCACCTGCATCTTCGCGCTGGCCCGCACGGTCGGCTGGATGGTGCAGTGGGAAGAGATGATCACCGATCCGGAATACAAGATCGGTCGTCCGCGCCAGCTCTATGTCGGCGCCGCCCGTCGCGACGTCCAGCCGATCGATCAGCGCTGACCGTCTCGAGAGGGAGGGAGGCGACACGCAGACGAGGCGTTGCCGGGCGGGCTGCCCGAAAAGCCCGCCCGGCAGCGGCTTGCGGATCGGAGCTGTGTGTCGCTCGGCCGGGCCGACGGGCCCGGCAAATCACAAGAACATATTGATCGCAGGTGACTTCCATGATGAAGGAACTTTTCAGCAACTCCTATCTGTTCGGCAGCAACGCGCCGTTCGTGGAGGAGCTCTACGAGGCCTACCTCGAAAATCCCGACGCCGTGTCGGGCGAGTGGCGGACCTATTTCGACGGGCTGCAGAGCGTGCCCGGCGCGGCCGAGCGCGACGTGCCCCATTTCCCGGTGATCGGCGCCTTCGCCGAGATGGCCAAGCGCGGGCCGGTGAAGGTCGTTTCGGTCGGCGACGACAAGCGTCAGGTCAGCGTGCTGCAACTGATCAACGCCTACCGCTTCCTCGGCAATCGCTGGGCCCAGCTCGATCCGCTGAAGCGCAACGAGCGGCCCGAGGTGCATGAGCTCGAGCCTTCGTACTACGGGTTCACCGAAGGCGACCTCAACGCCAAGTTCAACGTCGGTTCCTTCCATGGCTTCTCGAGCGATCACGCCACGCTGCGCGAGATCCTCGAGGCGGTGCGCCAGACCTACTGCAGTTCGATCGGCGCCGAATACATGTACATCACCGACGTCTCGCAGAAGCGCTGGATCCAGGCGCGGATCGAGGCGGTGCGCGGCAAGCCGGCCTACAGCAAGGACAACAAGAAGCACATCCTGAAGCGGATGACGGCGGCCGAGACGCTGGAAAAGTACCTGCACACCAAGTACGTCGGCCAGAAGCGCTTCTCGCTCGAGGGCGGAGAGGCGACCATCGTCGCGATGGACGAACTGGTCAATACCGCCGGCAAGCTCGGCGTTCAGGAAGTCGTCATCGGCATGGCCCACCGCGGCCGCCTGAACGTGCTGGTGAATACGTTGGGCAAGTCGCCGAAGATGCTGTTCGCCGAGTTCGAGGGCAAGGGCAGCCTCGACCTGTCGGCCGGCGACGTCAAGTACCACATGGGTTTCTCGTCCGACGTCATGACGCCGGGCGGCGCGGTGCATCTGACGCTGGCGTTCAACCCGTCCCACCTCGAGATCATCAACCCGGTGGTCGCCGGTTCGGTCTATGCGCGCCAGATACGCCGCAGCGACGACGAGAAGAAGCAGGTGCTGCCGGTGATCCTTCACGGCGACGCGGCGGTGATCGGCCAGGGCGTGAACCAGGAGATGCTGAACTTCTCCCTGACCCGCGGCTACGGCACCGGCGGTACCGTGCATATCGTGGTGAACAACCAGATCGGCTTCACCACCTCGGATCCGCGCGACTATCGCTCCTCGCTGTACTGCACCGACATCTTCAAGATGGTCGAGGCGCCGATCTTCCACGTCAATGGCGACGACCCCGAAGCGGTCGCCTTCGTCACCAACCTGGCGATGGAATTCCGCAACGAGTTCAAGAAGGACGTCGTCGTCGACCTGATCTGCTTCCGCAAGCTCGGACACAACGAGCAGGACGAGCCGATGGTCACGCAGCCATTGATGTATCGCAAGATCAACGCGCATCCCGGCAGCCGCAAGGTCTATGCCGACCGGCTGGTCGCCGAGGGCGTGTGCTCGGCGGACGAGGTCGACAAGATGATCGCCGACTACCGCGCGGCGCTCGACGAGGGCGAATTGCTCGAGCACCCGGCATTGCCGGGCTACAAGCCGCAGTTCGCGGTGGACTGGACGCCGTTCCTGAATCGCAAGTACACCGACAAGTGCGACACCACCGTGCCGATGACCGAGCTGAAGCGGCTTGCCACGGCAATCACGACGGTGCCGGACGGTTTCAAGCTGCACTCAAGGGTCAAGAAGATCGTCGACGATCGTCGCAAGATGGGCGAAGGCGAACTGCCGGTCGATTGGGGCATGGGCGAGAACCTTGCCTACGCGTCGCTGCTGGTGCAGGGGCTCGGCGTGCGCATCTCCGGTGAGGACGTCGGCCGCGGCACCTTCTTCCATCGTCACGGCGTGCTCCATGACCAGAACCGCGAGCACTGGTCGGAAGGCGCGTACATTCCGCTCAACCACATCGCCGATGGCCAGGCCCAGTACCGCACCTTCGACTCGGTGTTGTCGGAAGAGGGCGTGCTGGCCTTCGAATACGGCTACTCCACCGCCGAGCCCAATCAACTGGTGGTATGGGAAGGCCAGTTCGGCGACTTCGCCAACGGCGCCCAGGTCGTCATCGACCAGTTCATCACGTCGGGCGAAGCCAAGTGGGGCCGCCAGTGTGGTCTGGTGATGCTGCTGCCGCACGGCTACGAGGGTCAGGGTCCCGAGCACTCGTCGGCACGCCTCGAGCGCTACATGCAACTGTGCGCCGAGATGAACGTCGAGGTCTGCGTGCCGACCACGCCGGCCCAGGTGTTCCACATGCTCCGCCGGCAGATGCTGCGTCAGCAGAGGAAGCCCCTGATCGTCATGACGCCGAAGTCGCTGCTGCGCCACAAGGAAGCGGTTTCGACGCTCGACGAACTGGCCAAGGGCACCTTCCAGACGGTGATCGGCGAAGTCGACGAAATCGACCCCAAGAAGGTCAAGCGGGTGGTGCTGTGCTGCGGCAAGATCTATTACGAACTTCTTGCCCACCGCCGTGCCAACGACATCACCGACACGGCGATCGTCCGCATCGAGCAGCTCTACCCGTTCCCGGCAGACACCTTTGCCGAGGAACTCGGCAAGTATCCGAACGCCAAGGAACTGGTCTGGTGTCAGGAAGAGCCGCGAAACCAGGGTGTGTGGTACTGGCTCATCTCGCGTCACCACCTCGACAACGTCCTCGGCAAGCGCAAGCTGCTGCTGGTCTCGCGACCGGCCGCCGCATCGCCTGCAGTGGGTTACTACGCGAAGCACAACATGCAACAAAAAGCCGTCGTCGAAAATGCATTCGGCGATCTCAAGGCCTGAGGTTCAGCTGAATAAGGGATAGGGAGAAAACATGCTGATCGAAGTCAAAGTTCCGCAACTGTCGGAGTCCGTCTCGGAAGCCTCGCTGGTTTCCTGGCACAAGCAGCAGGGTGATGCGGTCACCCGCGACGAGAACCTGATCGACATCGAGACCGACAAGGTCGTGCTCGAGACCCCGGCTCCGGCCGACGGCGTTCTCGTCGAGATCATCATGGGCGACGGCGAGAGCGTGACCTCGGGCGACCTGATCGCCAAGATCGACACCGATGCCAAGCCGGCCAAGGGTGCTGCCCCGGCCGAGAAGCCGGCGGAAGAGAAGAAGGCGGCTGCGGCAGCGCCGGCCGCCGCCGCCAGCGGCGCCAGCCCGGCGGCCCGCAAGATCCTCGACGAGAAGGGCATCGACGCATCCGACGTCAAGGGCAGCGGTCGTGGCGGTCGCGTCACCAAGGAAGATGCGGTTGCCGCCAAGGCAGCCGGCGGAGCTGCCGCCGCGGCCGCGCCGCAGGTGGTTGCCGGCGAACGCGCTGAGCAGCGCGTGCCGATGACCCGTCTGCGCGCCCGCATCGCCGAGCGTCTGATCCAGTCGAAGAACGAGAACGCCATCCTGACGACCTTCAACGAGGTCAACATGGCGCCGGTGATGGCGCTGCGCAAGCAGTACGGCGACAAGTTCGAAAAGGCCCATGGCGTGCGGCTCGGCTTCATGGGCTTCTTCGTCAAGGCCGCCGTCGCCGCGCTGAAGAAGTTCCCGATCCTCAACGCGTCGGTGGACGGCAACGACATCGTCTACCACGGTTACATCGACATCGGCATCGCGGTGGGCTCGCCGCGGGGACTGGTGGTGCCGATCATCCGTGATGCCGACCAGCTGTCGATCGCCGACATCGAAAAGAAGATCGCCGAGTTCGGTGCCAAGGCCAAGGACGGCAAGATCTCGATCGAGGAACTCACCGGTGGCACCTTCTCGATCTCCAATGGCGGCGTGTTCGGCTCGATGATGTCGACGCCGATCATCAACCCGCCGCAGTCGGCGATTCTCGGCATCCATGCGACCAAGGATCGGGCCATGGTCGAAAACGGGCAGGTCGTGGTGCGCCCGATGAACTACCTCGCCATGTCCTACGACCACCGCATCATCGACGGCCGCGAGGCCGTGCTCGGCCTGGTGACGATGAAAGAGGCGCTCGAAGATCCGGCCCGCCTGATCCTCGACGTCTGACAAACCAACCGCGCGAGTGCGCAGGCCGCCGCCGGCGGCCTGCGCATCGACCCACTCACCGGAGCAACAAACAATGGCTGAAAAGCAATTCGACGTACTGGTGATCGGCGGTGGTCCGGGCGGCTATGTGGCGGCGATCCGCGCCGCCCAGCTCGGTTTCAATACCGCCTGCGCCGAGTCCAACCCCTACGCCGATCCCAAGGGCGAGCCGCGCCTGGGCGGCACCTGCCTGAACGTGGGCTGCATTCCGTCCAAGGCGCTGCTGCACACTTCACACCTGTTCGAGGAGGCCGAGCACGCCTTTCCGTCCCAGGGCATCAAGCTCTCCGGCAAGGTCAGCATCGACGTGCCGGCGATGATCGATCGCAAGTCGAAGGTCGTCGACCAACTGACGATGGGCATCAAGGGCCTGTTCAAGAAGAACAAGGTCACCTTCCTGGCGGGTCACGGCAGTTTCGTCTCCGGCGGCGCCGACGGCTACAAGGTCAAGGTCGGCAAGGACACCGTCGAGGCCAAGCACATCATCATCGCCACCGGCTCGTCGCCGCGTCACCTGCCGAACATCCCGGTCGACAACAAGATTGTTTGCGACAACGTCGGCGCGCTCGATTTCGATGCGGTGCCGAAGAAGCTCGGCGTGATCGGGGCCGGCGTGATCGGTCTCGAGATGGGCTCGGTGTGGCGCCGGCTCGGCGCCGAGGTCACCGTGCTGGAGGCGCTGCCGGACTTCATGGGATTCGCCGACAAGGACGTCGCCAAGGAAGCCCTGAAGGTGTTCACCAAGCAGGGCCTCGATATTGTCACCGGGGTCTCGATCGGCGAAGCCAAGGTGAGCAAGAAGGGTGTCTCGCTGACCTACACCGACAAGGCCGGCAAGGAGAACAAGCTCGACGTCGATCGCCTCATCGTGTCGATCGGCCGGGTGCCGAACACCGACGGTCTCGACCCGGCGGCGGTTGGTCTCGACATGAACGAGCGCGGCCAGATCGTCGTCGACGAGCATTGCGCGACCAACCTGCCCAACGTCTATGCGGTCGGCGACGTCGTCCGCGGCCCGATGCTGGCGCACAAGGCGATGGAAGAGGGCGTCATGGTGGCCGAGATCATCGCCGGACAGGCCGGGCACTGCAATCTGGACACGGTGCCGGGGATCATCTACACGGCGCCGGAAATCGCCTGGGTCGGCAAGACCGAGCAGGATTTGAAGACCGACGGCGTCGCCTACAAGGTCGGCAAGATTCCGTTCCTGGCCAACGGCCGCGCACTGGGTTCGGGCGATCCCACCGGCTTCGTCAAGATGCTGGCCTGCGCCGAGACCGATCGCATCCTCGGCGTGCACATCATCGGCGCCAATGCCTCCGAGCTGATCTCCGAGGCGGTCGTCGCGATGGAGTTCAACGGCGCATCCGAAGACCTGGCCCGGATCTGCCACGGCCACCCGACGCTGTCGGAAGTGGTGCACGAAGCTGCCCTGGCCTGCGACAAGCGCCCGCTGCATTTCTGAGGCGCTTTGTCAGAATCACGGGCAAGGGGCGGTTTCGCTTCTTGCCCGTTTTTTTTTCGACGATGCGAAAGAGCCCGCAAGAGAAGGTTCCGAGATGCCCCATTCGATCCTGAGAGTGCCCGAGAAGGGCATGCTGGATGCCTACGAATCCCTGCTCAAGACCCGCGGCTATCGCAGTGACCCTGCCCAGCGGTCGGCGGCGCTGCGCCTGCAGGAACTGTATTCGGAGCTGATCGGCTTCAAGGCGGCGAGACGCACCAAATTGCGCAAGCTGCTGTCGCGGCCGACGATGCCGAAGAGCGTCTATTTCTGGGGCGGCGTGGGTCGCGGCAAGAGTTTCCTGATGGACTGCTTCTTCGATTCGGTGCCCTACGACCGCAAGCGGCGCGTCCATTTCCACGCCTTCATGCAGGAAGTCCAGAACGACCTGCGCCAGTTCAACAACGAGCCCGACCCGTTGCAGAAGGTGGCCGACCGGATCAGCCGCCAGACCCGACTGCTGTGCTTCGACGAGTTTCACGTCTCCGACATCGCCGATGCCATGATCCTCGGTCGATTGCTCGAAGCACTGTTCACCCGCGGCACGGTGTTCGTGATGACCTCGAACTATCCACCGGACGGGCTCTACCCGAACGGGCTGCAGCGGATCAATTTCCTGCCGACGATCGAAATGATCAAGCGGCGCTTCGACGTCGTCGAGGTGGACCACGGCACCGATTACCGGCTGCGCCAGATGGAGAAGATCGAGACCTATCTGGTGCCCGCCGACGGGGCCGCCGACGCCAAGATGCTCGACGATTTCCGCCACATCGCGGCAATCGACGAGGCGGGTGACACGATCGAAGTGCTCGGCCGCACGATGCGGGTGCGTCGCCACGGTCCGGGCGTGGTGTGGTTCGACTTCGCCGATCTGTGCGGCGGGCCGCGCAGCCAGAACGACTACCTCGAGATCGCTCGCGAGTATCACACGCTGCTACTCTCGCAGGTGCCGAAGATGGATGCCGGCATGTCCAACGAAGCGCGACGCTTCACCTGGCTGATCGACGTCCTGTACGACCACCGCGTCAAGGTGGTGATCAGCGCCTCGGCCGAGGCCCACGATCTGTACACCCAGGGGCACAACGCCCACGAGTTCGTCCGCACCGTATCGCGCCTGATCGAGATGCGCTCGAGAGAGTATCTGGCCGAGGCCCACCGGGTCGATTGACCTGGCGGATCAACGCCGCCCCTCGGTCGTTGCCGGGTGGTCGCATGGACGATGCCGGCGATCGCATCGCCTTGCAGGACTGCGACATCGGTGTCGAGGCTCAGATGCGTCCGGGTCGAGGCTGCCCCACGGGCCCAGGTCCCGGCGCCAGACTGTCGCGGGTCGGGTTACGGCCTGTCATGGCGCTGCCTCCAAGCCCACCGCTCGACCGGTCGCGCGGCAGACCCTGAGTTCGATGTCCTGCTTGTTCGTGCGGGCGATCCTTGACCGTCACCCGGCCGCGTCGAATGTGCCCGCCTGCGGGTTGGCGACGGGTTGGATTCGGACCGCTCGGTAACGGCCGCTCCGCTTGCAGTGAGCGGTACATGGTTGGATCGGTCCCAGTGCGGCCCATGTCCCGACCCGCTGGCCTCATCGTTGACGGCTGTCAATTCGCTACCGGAAATTCGCCGCATCGATCGTTACTTGCGCATATTCTGAAATTGAGAGATGCGTGAACGACGGGCTGCCTAACCGTTGGCGGGCAGGCCTTGTCCGCCGTGGGCGGGTCTGCCCGGCGGTGCTGATGCCCGTTCCGGCAGCAGCCGGCAACGGGGTGAAGGCCGTTTCCGGCAGATCGCCGGCGCCGGGGAATACATTGACCGAGGAGGAAAACATGGGAAATTCGAGCAGACTGTCGACCCGCTTGGGCCGTATCACGGTGGTGGCGACGGCATTGGCCAGCGGTGCGGCGTGGGCCGATGGATTGACGCCGATCGAGACGCTGGGACGATCGATGTTCTTCGATGCCGACTTGTCGATCGGGCGCAATCAATCCTGTGCGTCCTGCCATGGGCCCGAGGTCGGCTTCACCGGACCGGTCGAGTCATTCAATGAGGCCGGCGCGGTCTATGAGGGCTCGGTCGCGGGCCGGTTCGGCAACCGCAAGCCGCCGAGTGCCGCCTACGCGGCCACCAGTCCGATCCTGCACTTCGTCCTTGAACGGGCGAACAACCCGATCAAGGCCGAAGCGCTGTTCGTCGGCGGCAACTTCTGGGACGGCCGCGCGACCGGCGAGCGCCTCGGCAATCCGGCGGCCGACCAGGCTCAGGGACCGTTCCTGAACCCGCTCGAGCAGGCTTTGCCCGACAGCGCCTGCGTCGTCCAGCGTGCGTGCTCTGCAAGTTACCCGGTCGCGCTGGCGGACGTCTTTGCCGGTGCCTGCGACGTGACCTGGCCGGCCGACGTCGAAGCCGCCTGCAGCATCGATGGTGGCGTGGTCCTGTTGTCGGCGTCCGATCGCGCTCGCGTCGATCAGACCTATGACGAGATCGCGCTGGCGATCGCCGCCTACGAGGACTCGCCGGAGGTCAGCGGGTATTCGTCGAAATACGATGCCTACCTGGCCGGACTGGTGGCGTTGAGCCAGCAGGAAAAGCGCGGGCTGAACCTGTTCCGCGGCAAGGGCAAGTGCGCCAACTGCCACACCCTCGACGCTGGTCCGGACGGCGAGCCGCCCCTGTTTACGGACCATACCTTCGACAACCTCGGCGTTCCCCGCAATCCGGACAACCCGTTCTACGGGCAGTCGCTGTTCAACCCGCTCGGCGCGAACTGGATCGACAGCGGGCTCGGCGCCTTCCTGGCCAGCCGGATCGACTATCAAGCCTATGCGCCGGTCAATCTCGGCAAGCAGAGGGTGCCGACGCTGCGCAATGTGGCCAAGCGACCGTTTCCCGGGTTCGTCAAGGCCTTCGGCCACAACGGTTACTTCAAGTCGTTGAAGGGCGTCGTCCACTTCTACAACACGCGGGATGCCAAGCCGACCTGTCCGGACTTGTTCACGAGGGAGGTCGACGCGCTGGCGCAGGGGTGCTGGCCGGCGCCGGAGGTCGATATCAACGTCAATGTCAGCGAGATCGGCGACCTGCATCTGACGGACGCCCAGGAGGACGCGATCGTCGCGTTCCTCGCGACCCTGTCCGACGGCTATTTCGATCCCGCCGGACAATGACGCAGTGCCGACGCATCCGACCTTGCCGGTTCGGCGGGCAGCGGTCGGGTGCCGTCACCGACGTGACCGGGACCGCTCCGCTCAGCGCGCCGGTTCCAGCATCGCGGCTTCGGCGCGTTCGGAGACGATCACCCAGCCATCGCCATGGGGGGCCCAATCCAGGATCTTGGCGACGGTGTCCGAATATTGCGGCGACTCGTAACGCTGGATGAAGCGGGTGCGCAGGTGGTCATCGGCGATGCGCTCGATGCCCGGTTCGGTGACGCCGACCCGGATGCCGGATCGACCCAGCCGGAGGCGGCGCTCCGCTTCCCACTGGGCGGTGTCCGCGTGGCTGCCGGACTGGAAATTGGGCGCATAGAACGCGCGGTAGCGGGGGAAGTCGCCGGCGGACCAGGCGGCTGCCCAGGCGTCGACTGCCGCGGCGGCATCGAAAGGCGGCAGCGGGGCCCGAGCCGCCGGTGAATCGCTTCGAAGCACGACGCGTTGACCGGCGTGATAGCCGTCGCGCAGTCGATCGGTCAGCTGACCCGCCCGTGCCAGCAAGGATGCCTGCAGCGATGCGATGCGGTGCTCTGCGGCCGACAGTTCGGTAAGTGCACCGAATTCGTCGGCGTGGGCGTTCGCCAGGTCGGTCAGCGAGCGCCGGCCGGCGTCGAACTGGAGCGCGTAGGCGTCGATCAGGCGGCGCGAGGCCCGTGCCCGCTCGGTCAGCAATGGCAGGTTGTCGCGGGCGTCGACCAGCTGGCGATACAGCAGATTGACTTCGGTGCCGATCTGCCGGCGAAGGCGCTCGACCTCGGCCTGAGCCTCATGGCGGCGCTCGAGCGCTTCGTCGATGCGCGCCAGGCTTGCGCCGCCAAGCGGGATGTCGACGCTGATGGCGAGTTGCGTGCTGTCGACGGTATCGCTCACTTCGGCCGGGTCGATGTCCGCCGACAGGCGCCGACGCAATTCGAGGTCGACCCGGGGCAGGGCCTCGCCGCGAGCAACGCCGATGCCGAATTCCCGGGCTTCGGCCCGCGCGTGTGCCGCCGCCAGCGCCGGACTGCTGCGCTCCGCCGACGCGACGAGCTCGTTTGGTTCGCCTTGCGGTCCGTCGAAGGCAGGGAATTCGAGCTCGGTTGGCGACTGACCGGTGGCCCGCAGGAAGCGGTACTTGGCGTCGGCCAGCCGGGTCAGCACGTCGGCATTGCGCGCGCGCGCGGCCAGCAGGTCGGTGTCGATGCGGGCGAGGTCGGCCCGCGAAATGCGCCCCGCCTCGACACGCAGCGAGACCTGCTCGGCGAGCCGTCGATAGGCCTCGATCAACTCACGGCTGCGGGTCGCCTCGTCATCGATCTGCAGCACATCGAGATAGGCGAGGCTGATCGACTCGGCCGCCGCCTCGCGCGCCTCGATCAGCCCGGCCTGGGCGGCCGAACGTCCGGCGCGGGCCTCGCGCCTGCGGCTGACGTCGGCATAGCCGCGGAACACGTTCCAGCGCAGCGCCGCCTCGGTGCGCTGCGCGCTGCGGTCCAGCGCGGCGCCGAGCTGCTCGTCGCGGCGATCGGTGTCGCTCCAGCTCAGCGACAGATCCGGCAAGAACGCGGAGCGCGCCTGGGTCTCGATTGCACGGTTGGCGCGCACCCTGGCCTCGGCGGCGAGCACTTCCGGCTGGCCGTCGAGGGCGGCCCCGACGACCTCCGGCAGCGGTGCCGCCGGCAGCGGCAGGGTCGCGATGCCGAGTGCGAGGCCGAGCAGCAATCGACGGCTGGTGGCGAAAATTCGAAGATCGCTCATCGCTCCCTCAGCGCGCGGTCGAAGGTCTTGACCACCGGCTTCAGCAGGTACTGCATCAGCGTGCGCTTGCCGGTCAGGATGCTCGCGCTGGCCCCCATGCCCGGCGTGATCGCGAGGCGCTCGTTGCTGTTCTCGAAGTGGTCGGATGCGGTTTCGAGCGTGACTTCGAAGTAGGTTGTCTCGCGGCGTTCGTCGATCACCGCGTCGGCGCCGACCCGTTGCACGCGGGCCGCCATGTCGCCGTAGATGCTGGAATCGTACGCGGTGATCCTGACCCGCGCTTCCTGACCCGGCTGGATGAAGGCGATGTCGGCCGGCTTGACCCGCGCCGTGACCAGCAACTGGTCGTCCTCCGGCACGATCTCCATCAGCGTCTCGCCGGGCTGGGCGATGCCTCCGATGGTGCTGATCAGAACGCGATTGACGACGCCGTCGGTCGGCGCGCGCAGCTCGCGCCTGGTCACCCGGTCGACCCGCGCAGTGAGCTGTTCCGACAACGTGGCGAGCTGCTGTTCGGCCTCCGCCCGCTCGCGGCTGGCCTCGGCTCGGAATCGGGCGTCGGCCTCCCGCAGGCGAGCCTCCGACTCCTCGACGGCGGCCCTCAGTCGGCGCACGTCGATGCGTGCCCCGTCGAGCTCACCCTGCATGCCGGCGACCCGTTCCTGCGCAGCGAGCAGATCGGCCCGGGCACCCGCGTCGCCGCGCGCGAGGCGGGTCTCGATGGCAAGGCTTTCATGGGCCAGCTCGAGGCGTTGACGCAAGGCGCCGATGCGGCTGCGCGCTTCGGCCAGTTGCTGCTGGCGCTGCGAGGTCTGTCCGTCCAGGGTGGCTGCTTCCGACTCCCGCTCACGCCGCCGCGACTCGAACAGCGCGCGCTGCTCGGCGACGACGGCCGGCGCAGCTGCGACCAGATCCGCCGCGAATACCGGTTCGCCGCCGTTCAGTTCGGCATCCAGCCGGGCGATCGCGGCGCGGGTGCCATGGGATGCCTGTCGTGCCTCGCCGAGTTCGGAATTGAACTGGAGGTTCTGGACGCGGGCCAGCAGATCGCCGCGGCGTACCGGTTGGCCCTCGCTGACCAGCAATTCCTGCAGGATGCCGCCCTCCAGACTCTGCACGACCTGGATGCGGCTCGACGGCACCACTTGGCCGTTGGCCTGCACCGAGATGTCGAGGGTCGCGAAGTTCATCCAGACGATGCCGCCGACGGTCAGCAATGCGATCAAGGCGACGATGGCGATCGCCGCGAGGCGCGGACCGCGGTCGAAATCGGCATGGGCGGTCAGGGTTTCAAAGCGCGTGCTCATGCCGCCTGGCTCCTCAGCGTCGGCGCTGCGGCCTGCAGCCGCTGCAATACCTGGTCGCGCGGGCCGTCGGCGGCGACGTGTCCGCGCTCCATCACGACCAGGCGATCGGCCAGCGGCAGCATCGCGGTGCGATGGGTGACCAGCAGCAGGGTCATGTCGGAGAGGCTGCGCAATTGTCGGATCAACTGACTCTCGGTGGCCGGATCCATCATCGAACTGGGCTCGTCGAGCAGCAGGATGGGCGGGCGATGCACCAATGCGCGGGCGATCGCCACCGCCTGGCGCTGGCCGCCCGACAGACGTTCACCGCGCTCGCCGACCTCGGTGGCGAGTCCTTCCGGCAATTGCGCGAGCGTTTCCTCGAGGCAGGCCAGCCGTATCGCCTCCATCAGGCGCTCGTCGGTGATCTCGCTCGAACCGAGCACGATGTTGTCGCGAACCGTGCCGTGGAAGAGCAATACGTCCTGCGGCACGTAGCCGATCTGGCGGCGCAGGCTGTGGGGGTCGATCTGGTTGGCCGACATGCCGTCGATCAGCACCTCGCCTTGATCTGGTGCGTAGAGATTCAGGATCAGGCGCAGCAGCGTGCTCTTGCCCGAGCCGATGCGACCGATGAACGCGACCTTTTCGCCGGCCGCGATGTCGAGATTGAACTGCTTGAGCAGTGGCGCGGCATTGGGATAGGCAAACTGCACGTCGCGGAAGCGGATGTCGCCGGCGACCCGGTGCAGGTAGATGCCGTCCGCGTGGCCGTCGACCGGTGCCTCCATGATCTGGTCTAGGGCCTTCAGCGAGAGTTGCACCTGCTGCATCCGCAGGATCAGGGCGGCGAACTGGGTGCCGGGGCCGAGGGCCCGGCCCGACAGCATCGAGACCGCGATCAGTTGCCCGAGGGTCAGTGCGCCGTCGGCGATCATCAGTGCACCGAAGGTGATCAGCAGCACCGTGGTGGCCGCGCCCATCGTCGTCGAGAAGGTGGTGCCGAAGGACGACCACTCTCTCATCCGCAATGTGCTCTCGGAGATCCGCACCGTGAGCATCTCCCACTTGCGTCGTGCCCAGGCGTCGGCGCCGAGGGCCTTGACCGTGTCGAGGCCGTTCATCACTTCGAACAGGTGTGCGGTGCGTTGCGCGCCTTGTTCCATGTTGTCGCCGAGTTCGCGGCCGATCGGTCTGCGCAGCCACCAGGAAACCATGATCGTCAGGCTGATGGTGGCAATCGGAACGAGCACCAGCCAGCCACCGACCAGCGCGATGACGGCCAGGAAGAACACCGTGAAGGGCAGGTCGCCGAGCAGGTTGAGCGTCGCGGATGATGCGAATTCGCGCACCGACTCGAAGTCGCGGACGACATTGGCGAGGACGCCGCCGGAGGCCGGGCGACGGGCCGATCGCAACTTCAGGCTATGGGCGAAGACATGGGCCGACATCGCGAGGTCGGCACGCCGGGCGGCGCTCTCGACCAGGTAGCTGCGCAGCAGCTTCATCAGCGTGTCGAACACCGTGACGACGATCGCGGCGGTCGCCAGCACCCATAAGCTGTCGAGGGCATTGTTGGGCACGACACGGTCATAGACCGCCATCGTGAAGAACGGTATGACGGCACCTGCCAGGTTGACGAACACGGTTGCGAGCAAGGCCCAGGCGTAGGCCGAACGATTCGCCAGAAACGCGTCCCAGAACCAGCGGCGGGGCCTTGGCAGGTGATAGAGCAGGCTGCGGGCATCGAAGCGCAGCAACGGTCGCACGAAATGACACTGGCCGTCGCCGGCAGACAGCACGTGTGACACGGGCATCCAGCGGCTGCCGTCGATGCCGGGTATGGCAACCTCGACAGCGTCCTTCGAGCGCTCGAGAATCACCATGACATTGCCATCGGCGCCGATCCGTAGGGCCGGCAGCATGGCCGGCCTGATGCGATCGAGGTCGAGCGGCGTCGCCTGCAGGCTGAGGCCGGCCCGGCTCGCACACTCGCCGAGGGCCGTCGCAGGGATGCGGCCGGTGTCGAGCGGAAGCCCGGCAGTGAGGCGATCGCCGTCGACGGCCCGACCGAAGAATCGGGCGAGCACGATCAGTGCCTCGAGCACCGGGTCTCGCACCAGTTGTTCTGTGTCGTCTTGAATGGGCATGGTCTCTTCGGGTCGGGTGCGGCGCAATGCCGGGGGACTTGCTTCGGAACTCGGTCCGTCTCGTCGAATCGGAGGCCGACTTGTAACCGGACGCTCGTCCGCATGCCTGTTAAATCCCGCACCTGACAGGTCAATTGCTGCCGATGAATCACTTGTTTGCATGTCGGCAGAATTTACGCATCGGTGTAAGAAAAATTCCTACAACACGCGCCGGTACAGTCACTGATGCCGGTCGAATGGGGCGAGCGCGGCGATTTCTCGGCGAAAGTCGATGGTGTCCCCGGCGATGACGGCGGCCGTTCCGGCGTGTACGGGTTTTGCGCGAAAGTCCCACAAAACCAGTCGTATCCGCACGTCTTCCGCGCAAGTGCAGACAACTGCCGAGTACTGTGGCTGGCGCATGTTGCCACATTCGTACGGTTCGATTCTTTAATCGATGTGGCGTAGCACGCGCTGTGACATTCCGCAACGAAGGCGTCGAAATATCGAGCCGGCGCGGGTCTGTGGCTGTCGGAAAATCTTACATTTGACGTAGGAATATTTCCTACAGATATCCGCGTCGGTGCGAAACCCCCTCATAGGCGTTTGAAATTTCAGGTGTTACCAAAAGTTATAAGAAGGCGCTAATGCAGGGCGTGCAACTTGCTCCCCGTCTGGCCCACGTGACGCCCGGTCCGCCCATGGGGCCGG
>JAGRFY010000153.1 GCA_020445765.1 Rhodocyclaceae bacterium
AGCGCAATACGCAGGGCGGGTGAAAGCGGATGCAAGGCCGTGACACGAAGGGATGGCCGGCGATACCGATCGCGTCGATTGACCGGCCCATGGCGCACGACTAAGCTCTCGGCCGTGGTGCGCCTCGCCAGGCGGGCCGACGCCGATCGGCCGCTCCGGGGTTACCCCGGGGACTCCCTCGACCTTCCCATTGACGCGCCTGAACGCCTCACGCCACCGGCGTGCCCGGTTCAGGCTCCACACGACAGGCTGGCGACGCACCACGCTTCGACTTCATGGACGAAGAGGAAGCCGATCTTCCGTTCGGACCCGCGCACGCCGGCCGTGGCCTGGCGCGGGTCGCGCTGGGCCTGGCGGCGGCCTTTCTTGCCGGCTCGTCAGAAGCCGCAGGCTTGCGCGAACGCGGGCGACAGGCGCTGGGGCGCGACTGGCCCTGGCTGCCCTCGCTCGCGCTGCGCATCCACTTCGCCTTCGGCAGCGAGTTCTCGCCCGACCGGCTCGAAGACCTGCAAAGCCTGATCCTCGGCGACCCCGGCTTCGCGAAGGCCTTGGCGGACCCGGACGGCGGTCCGCGCATTCGCGCATGGTTCCCGCTGCATCCGCAGATGGCTTCGCCGGTGGTGCCGGGTCTGCAGGCGCTGCCGCAACTCGCGACGCTCGACCAACTGGCGGATTTGCTCGAACTGAGCGTCGACGACCTGGACTGGTTCGCCGACCCGCAGGCCTGGCGCGCACCGAAGCCGGATTCGCCGATCGCGCGCTACCGCTATCACTGGCGGCGAAAGCGGGATGGCGGACTACGCCTGATCGAGGCGCCGAAGCCACGCCTGCGCCGCCTGCAGCGACGCATCCTGCACGGTCTGCTCGACCCCGTTCCGGTGCAACCGGCCGCGATGGGCTGCGTGCGGGGGCGCGGCGTCATCGACCATGCCGGCCTGCACGCGGGCCAGCCGAGACTCGTCAAGCTGGACCTGCGCGATTTCTATCCCGGCATCCGGGCATCGCGCATTCATGCCCTGTTCCGCAGCCTCGGCTACCCGACAAAGGTCGCCCGCTACCTCACCGGACTGACGACCCACTGCAGCCCGCCCCGCATCCTTCGCGCGCTGCCGTACGGCGAATATGACAGCCCCGAACAGCGCATGCGCACACGCCGCCGCGCCGTGTCCTTGTGCGACCGCCACCTGCCCCAGGGTGCACCGAGCTCGCCCGCGCTGGCCAATCTGTGCGCGTACCGGCTCGATTTGCGGCTGGCGGGCGCCGCCCGGGCATGCGGCGCACGCTACAGCCGCTACGTGGACGATCTTTGCTTTTCCGGCGCTTTCGACGCCGCCCAGGGCCATCGCATCCTGGCCATGATCGACGACATCGTCCGGGAAGAGGGCTTCGAACCGAACTGGCGCAAGGCCGCCGTCGTGGGCGCCGGCGCGGCCCAACGGCTGACCGGCCTGACCGTCAATCGCCACCCCAATCTGCCCCGCGCCGAATACGATCGCCTCAAGGCGATCCTGACGAACTGCCAGCGGCATGGTCCGAGCAGTCAGAACAAGGGCAATCACCGCGACTTCCGCGCCCATCTGCAGGGTCGCGTGGCCTGGGCCTGCGCGGTGAATCCGGCCAGGGGCGAGAAACTGCGATCGCTGTTCGATCGGATCGACTGGCGTCAGGGCTGACATGCGCCGCGAAGAGCGAGCGTCGACGCACGGACGCAGCGGTGCCGTAGCGCTCGAGCGCCAAGCGACGCGAGGCGACTGGTCGTCGGCCCGCGCGCCGGCTCAGCCAAGGCAAGTTGAATGCCGGACACGTGGTCGACAGCAGCCGGTCAGCCGTCAGGCAAGCCAGACGGATAGCGTGCCACGTTGCACCGATGTGTCATTTCCGGGCTTCGCCCCACGCCTTTTTCGATGTGCAGTGGCAATCCGGGTTCGTTCCCCAGGGCCACGGCAACTGCCCCTATAATCAGACGCTTGGCCACTCCACTGTACGAAGCGAATGGCAAGCGCGAACCTCGAAGTCCAGGTCTCCAATGGTCTGAGCCAATGGCTGCACGAACACCGTTTGAGCATCGGCTTCACGACCTATCAGGCCAACCGGCTGTTCATGATCGGGTCGAATTCCGCAGACCGCCTGACCGTGCAGGAGCGGCTGTTCGACCGGCCGATGGGTCTGTACTGGAACGATGACCGATTGATCCTGGCCTGTCGGTCCCAAATCTGGCAGTTCAACAACCAACTCCGTGAAGGTGAACGCTACCAGGGCGCCGACCGCCTGTTTTCCCCCAAACAGTCATGGGTGACGGGTGACCACAACACCCACGAAGTGGCCATCGACAAGCATCAACGGCTGCTGTTCGTGAACTCGACTTTCAGTTGCATCGCCACGGTCAGCCCGGATTACAGTTTCGAGCCGGTCTGGCAACCGCCCTTCATCAGCAAGTTGGCCAGTGAAGACCGCTGCCATCTCAACTGCTTTGCGATGGTCGACGGCGAGCCGACCTACGCAACGGCCTGCGCCACGACCGACGACGCGGCCGGCTGGCGCAATCACACCGTCGATGGTGGTGTCGTCATGCACATCCCCAGCAACGACATCGTCGCAACGGGCCTGTCGATGCCGCACTCGCCTCGCTGGCACCACGAGCGGCTCTGGCTGCTCAACTCCGGCAGCGGCGAACTGGGCTATATCGAGCACGGCCGTTTTCAGCCCGTGATCTTCTGCCCGGGCTTCGTGCGCGGTTTGAGTTTCTTCGACGACTATGCCTTTGTCGGGCTTTCGATGCTGCGCAGCACGCGCGACACCGGGCTCGTGCTGGAAAAGCGCCTGAATGCCGAAAAGCGCACCGCCCAGTCCGGGCTGATGGTCATCGATCTGAAAACGGGAAACGCAGTGCATTGGATTCATTTTCCGAATACCGTCGAGGAACTGTTCGATGTCGTCGTCCTGCGGGACGTCAGACATCCGAAGGTACTGGGTTTCCAGAACGACGACATCGAGCGGCTGATCAGCTTTCCGGGCAGCAATGGTCTGGTGATCAGCAAGCCGACACGCCCGAACCATGCCGCGGCAGCCACGGTCACCGCCCCCGCCCGGCAGGCTCGGGATGCGGGCAACATTCGCTTTCAGCGGGTCTACCACCTGACCCCGGACAATCTGCTGCCGTACGAAGGCATGGCCTGCCCGAGCCTCCGGGCGCGCTGGAAGACCCAGCCGCAAAGAGGCGAATTGTTCGGTGTTTCGGCCGATATCGGCGGCGAAATGATCGGCTTCGGTGTCGCCGAACGGGTGGATGCCGATTGCACGGAAACCGTTGAGTTGATATCGTTATTCGTTGTTGCGGATTATAGAAATCGGGGGATCGGCAGGCGCATCGTCAGTGAGTTGGGCAAGAGCGCCGGCCATGCCATTTCGAATCGGATCATGAATATCGAGAAACCGGACTGAGGAATGCCGACACCCGCTTTTTCCTTTGTAAGTACGAATCCATTCGGGCTGACCACCCCCGGCCTTTATGCACACCCCACTTTCGTCGATATCGACGGCGACGGGGACTTCGACGCCTTCAACGGCAACAATTCCGGCAACACGGATTTTTTCGAGAACACCGGCGACGCCGGCAATCCCGCGTTTGCCGGCGCAGTTTCGAACCCATTCGGCCTGGCTGACGTCGGAGTGTCCGCCGCACCCGCCTTCGTCGATATCGATGGCGATGGCGACTTCGACGCCTTCATCGGCAATCAGGCCGGCAACACGTTTTTCTTCGAGAATACCGGCGACGCCAACAATCCGGCGTTTGCCGCCGCCATACAAAACCCCTTCGGTCTGACCAATGTCGGCGCCTTCGCCCATCCCGCCATCGTCGATATCGATGGCGACGGGGATTACGACCTGCTGATCGGAAACAATGCCGGCAACGCCGTCTTCTTCGAGAATACCGGCGACGCCAACAATCCCGCATTTGCCGCCGGCGCGCAGAACCCCTTCGGCCTGGGCGATGTCGGCAGTTATTCTTCTCCAGCGTTTGTCGATATCGATGGAGACGGGGACTTCGATGCGCTGATCGGAAACTTCGCCGGCAACACGACCTTTTTCGAAAACACCGGCGATGCGCTGAACCCGGTCTTCACCAATGGCGGCCTGAATCCATTTGGACTGGCAAACGTCACAAATTCGGCGGCACCGACGTTCGTGGACATCGATGGCGATGGCGATTCCGATGCCTTTATCGGAGGCACCGTCCTACTCACATCGACACAGATCAGTTATTTCCCCGACACCAACGTGCCGCCGCCCCCGCCGCCTCCCATCCATGCCATCCCGGCGCTGAGCCCCACTTCGACCTTGTTGCTGGTCCTACTGTTGCTCGGTGTCACCTACTGGAAAAAATGGGTGAGACCGGGATAAAGCCCGGTTTATCAAGCGAGGCGGAACGGGTCGGAATCGGGCTCATCGTCTGCTCGTTCCATTGCAATGGAACGAGCAGACCGCTGCGGCGCGAGGCTCGCTCAGGGCGCGCCCGGGGTCAGTCGCTGAAGATCGTGGGCGAGTTCCACCGGACCCTTGAAGTGCTGCCGGATCGAGTCCAGTACCGCTTCGGAATGGGTCTCCACCGCCGGAACGATATGGGCCAGCAGCACCCGCCCGACGCAGGCCTCGGCCGCCGCACGGCCGATCGCCGCGGGTGGTGAGTGCAGCGTGTAGAGCACCGCCGGCGAATCCGGAGGGTCCAGCACCACGCTGTTGAACACCAGCAGATCCGCGTCCTGGGCCAATGCGATCAGCGCCGGCAGACCGGCCTCGTCCATGTCGCCGGAGAACACGATCGAGCGACCGCCATAGTCGATGCGGTAGGCCACCGCTGGCGCCTCCCCGTGATGGCCGCGGGCGGCGGTGATCCGCAGTCCGTCCTCGTCGAGCACGGTGATCGGAGCGGATTCCGATGGGCTCAGCTCGCTGACCGTCAGCTTGAGCGGCGCCGAAAAGTCCGGCAGGTAGGCGAACGCGCCGCGCTCACCAAACAGCAGCTCGACGAAGCGCCCGGTCGCCGGGTAGGGGTCCCGGCCTCCGGGGCCGAAGATCCGCAACGGGATCGGCCCCCGGCCCGAGACCGCGGCGGCCTTGAGCAGGCCTGGCAGGTCGCCGGCGTGGTCGGCGTGCAGGTGGGTCAACAGCAGGGTCCGGATTCGCGCCAGCGGAATGCGGGCTTCCCCGGCACGGGCAAATGCCCCCGGTCCGGCATCGACGAGGATCCGCGGCACGCCATCCAGCCGCAACACATGGCTCGACGCCGCGCGGCCGACCGCACCCGGCCCGCCCGACCCGAGAATCTGCAATTCCAGTGGCGGGGGCGGAGCGTCGGACTGGGCGTGCGCGCCCGTCGTCAGGCCGGCGAGGACCGCCAACAGCAGGAAGGGGCGGAACAGGGAGCGGAGTGGCATCAAAGCGTCCAGAGACAGATCAGGGGCACAGCCGGTAGACCCTGCGCTGCCGGCGGTACTTACAAGATTGGTCGGAGGAGCCGTCCAGCCGGCGAGAACGGAGTGTATGCAGCATTGCCGATAGCTGCCGAACGATCGCCAAGCGACTCTGCTAGAGTGAGACCCAGCATATTGCATCTACATGCTTTCAAGAACTGACTCTGACGCTTGGGCATTTTGCCGTCGGCTCAGCTTGTTCGTTATCTACACTGAAGTCATAGGAGATCGCGATGGCCGGTCATCCAAAGGATCGAAAACGTTTCACAACTAATATCGCACTTTTAGAACGTGCGTCGACAGTGGCACTTTGTCCTGCACCTGACCGGGCTGTCTTTTACGCGGAGGATGAGGGGGCTTCATTGGCCGCGACATTTGTCGCAGATAATCCAGGGCACCAACGCCTCGATGAGCTTCTCCAGCTATCTCCGGAAGGAAAGGCCCTATGGCAAGAATTGATCGGCGGTGGCAGGCCCTGGTCGGCTGTAGAAGAGGTGTGGTGGGAGCTTTCTTGGCGTCTAGCCCGCGCAGCGAAAGGCCACGTGCATGTTTTTGGGCCAGCGCGACTGATCGAGGATCGACCGCTGTCCGAGTACCGGCACAAGTATGTGACGGGGGCGTATGCAAATACAGTTTTCGAGAAGGTTGAACTGCCTGAGTTGGAGCAAAACCCATCCGTAACTGGGATTACATACAATGGCCGTCCATTTGGCTAGGCAGCACTTCGAGTGGGACGCCTTGACATCTGGTTTCGCCACCTGCTTTCGTGCCTCTCAAACTCCAAATTTAGCGGCAGCTTCTCGGATCTCTGACCGGCCCGAATGGGTCGGTCACTGGTCCGACGCGTATGAACTCCCAGCGGCTCCTTGCAGCACGTAGCGGTCCGCCGGGTAGTAGTGCTGCGATCCATCTCTACCAAGGTCTGCAGCACTCAGAAAGCGGCCGCCCAAGCAATTCAGATGTCCGGCCGCCCTCGACCCAAACCGGGCATTCTGATCTCCCTGGAGCCGCCGTTCGGGAAACCTGGGCTTCCGCGAGTTTCGCTGCCTCTAAGCTGCCGTTCGTGATCTCAAGCCTCGGGCCAACGTGGCGGTCACAAACTCAACTTCTTACACCCCGTCCTGGGACACACCCCAGACAGAGGAATTCAGCGTCGGAGTAACATTCGCGACCGCGCTGCTGGAAAAGTCACGCTGACTCGAATAATTAATCTCTC
>JAGRFY010000033.1 GCA_020445765.1 Rhodocyclaceae bacterium
TGATGACGAAGGCCTTGTTGTTGATGTGCATCGGCTTGTTCTCCTGTCCATGGCTCGAATTGGCTGCAGTTTAGCCAGCGCTTTGGCACACTGCTATGCCCGCAGCGACCATCGACAGTGGCAGAATTTGCCATATGGATGCAGACATCGGGCCTGGCACCGGACTCGACGGGCGTGGCAGCATCGCCATCCAGTTCGTCGAGGACGCACTGGCGGTCGCGCGCGGGCGCGGGCTGGCGATCGCGCCGATGCTGATCGACGCCGGCATCGCGCCGGAGCGCCTGACACAGTCGAGAGCCCGCGTCACGGTGACCAGCTTCGGCCGCCTGTGGCGGACCCTGGCCGACGCCATGGACGACGAGTTCTTCGGCCTCGACGCCCATCCGATGCGGCGTGGCAGCTTCCGCATGATGTGTCACGCCACGATCGGCTCGTCGACGCTGGAACAGGCCCTGCGCCGCCAGATCCGCTTCCTCGGTCTGGTGCTCGATGACCAGCGCGCCCGGCTGCTTCGCGACGGTGCCGCCGCGGTGGTGCGGGTCGAAGCACGGCGCGGCGAAGTGCCGTTGTTCGCCTACGGCACCGTGATGACCCTGTTGCTGGGCCTTTCCTGCTGGCTGGTGAATCGCCGGGTGCCGATCGCCAGCCTCGATTTCGCTGCGGCCGAGCCGCCCCATGCCGCCGAGTATCGCGTGCTGTTCGGCGAGCAGACTCGCTTCGGCGCGGCCTGCACGCGGCTGGTGTTCGACTCCGCCGCGCTGGCGCTGCCGGTACAGCGGCGGCCCGAGGATCTGGACGAGTTCCTGACCGAGGCGCCGGCCAATTTTCTCGTGCGCTATCGCAATCCCCTCAGTTTCGCGGCGCGGGTGCGACGCCGCCTGCGAGAAGTTCCGGCCGAGGACTGGCCGGATTTCCAGGTTCTGGCGGCATCGATGCGAACGACGGCATCGACCCTGCGCCGGCGCCTCGACGAAGAAGGGCAACCCTACCAGGCGATCAAGGACGCTCTGCGCCGCGATCTGGCGATCGAATTGCTGGCCGATGCCGGCAACAGCGTGCTCGACGTTGCCTACCGGCTCGGTTTTGCCGAGGCCAGCGCCTTTCACCGGGCTTTCCGCCGCTGGACCGGTGCCAGCCCCGGCGCCTATCGCGAGCGCGCGAACGCCGGGTCGGACTGAACGGTCTACCGCGCGATGCTCGACATCTCCAATCTCAGCCGGCGGTTCGGCGGCCCCGGCGGCCGCACCGTGCTCGACCGCATCTCGCTCAGCCTGCCGCCCGGCAGCTACGTCGCGGTGGTCGGCGAATCCGGGGTCGGCAAGTCCACGCTGCTGAACCTGGTGGCCGGTCTCGATCGTCCCGACCAGGGTCGGGTGGTGGTCGACGGTACCGACCTGACGACCCTCGACGAGGAGGCGATGACCCGCTGGCGGCGAGATCATCTCGGCTTCGTCTTCCAGGCCTTCCACGTACTGCCGCATCTCGATCTGCTCGCCAACGTCGCACTGCCGCTATGGCTGCAGGGCCGGCGCGGGCGCGAGGCCGACGCCGCCGCCGCGGCGATGCTCGATGCGGTCGGCCTGGGCGGGCGCGAGCACGGCTGGCCGGCCGAACTGTCCGGCGGCGAGCTGCAACGGGTCGCGATCGCGCGGGCCCTGGTCCATCGTCCACGGCTGGTGCTCGCCGACGAGCCGACCGGCAACCTCGATCCGGCGCGTGCGAGCAGCATCCTGGCGCTGCTGCGCGAACGCGTGCGCTCGGCCGGCGCCATCGGCATTCTGGTGACCCATTCGCTCGAAGCCGCAGCCACGGCCGACCGGGTGCTGAGATTGCATGCCGACCGGCTGGAGCCGTTGTCGTGAAGCAGGGCCTCGCCGCCGTATTCATCGGCGGGCTGCTGCGGCGGCGGGCGGCGAGTGCGCTGTCGGTGCTGGCGATCGCTCTCGGGGTCGCACTCGGGCTGGCCGTGCACCTGATCAACGATGCCGCGCTGGCCGAGTTCGGACGCGGCATCCGCACGCTGGCCGGCGAGGCCGACCTGCGCCTGACCGGTCCGGCCAGCGGCTTCGACGATGCCTTGTACGAGACCGTGGCGCTGCAGTCGTCGGTGGCCGATGCCAGCCCGGTGGTGGACATCGAGGCCGGCGTCGTCGGCAGGGACATCGCGGTGCGGCTGCTCGGCGTCGACGCCCTGCGACTGCCGGCGGTGCAGCCCGCGCTGATGCCGCGACCAGCCGGCGCCCACGCCGACGACGGCTTCGCCGCCTTCGACCCGGGCGGGGTGTTCCTGTCGCCCGCGCTGGCGGCGCAGCTCGGGCTCGCCGAGGGCGACCGGCTGGCGCTGACATCGTCGTCCGGGCCAATCGAACTCACCGTGATCGGCCGCGTGCCGGGCGCCGGCGGCGAGGCCGTCGCGGTGATGGACATCGACGCCACCCAGCGCCTGTTCGGCATGAGCGGCCGGCTGTCCCGGGTGGATCTGAGGCTGAAGCCCGGGGCGAGCACCGACGCGGCAGCGCGGGCGCTGGCGCCGCTGCTGCCGGCCGGCGTTGTCGCGATCACGCCGGAGGCCTCGGTGGACCGTGCTGCCGGACTGTCCCGCGCCTATCGCGTCAACCTGACGATGCTGGCGGTGATCGCGCTGCTGTGCGGCGGCTTCCTGGTGTTTTCGACCCAGGCCCTGTCGATCGCCCGCCGCCGCGCCGAGTTTGCCTTTCTGCGTGCGATCGGTCTCGGCCGCCGTCGGCTCGCCGGCTGGCTGCTGGGCGAGGGGGCGGTGCTCGGGCTGGCCGGCGGCCTGCTCGGTTGCGCCCTCGGCCTCGTCTTTGCCGTGGCCGTGCTCGACTGGTTCGGCGGCGATCTCGGCGCCGGCTACTTCGAGGGCATCGCGCCCGGGCTCGATCCGTCGCCGGGGCCGCTTATCGGCTTTCTCGCGCTCGGCGTGGCGGCCGGCGTCGCCGGTGCCTGGCTGCCGGCGCGGCGGGCCCGCGCGATCGCCCCGGCCGCTGCGTTGAAGGCGGGGGCGGGCGATCCGCTGACGGTTGGCTCCGGCGCGCGCTGGTCCGGCCCCGCGTGCCTGTCGCTGGCCGTGCTCGCCTGCCTGTGGCCGCCGGTCGCCGGCATTCCGCTCGGCGGCTACGTCGCGGTGGCGCTGCTGCTGGCCGGCGGCGTACTGACGCTCGCGCCGCTGGCCGGTATCGTCGCGGCTTCGTGCCCACGCATGCCGGTGGCCGTGGGCCTCGCCCGCGCCCGCCTGCAGGCCGTGCCCGGACAGGTGGTGGTGGCCGCCGCCGGCGTGCTGGCGAGCACTGCGCTGGCGATCGCGATGGCGGTGATGGTGGCTTCGTTCCGCGATTCGGTGGACCGGTGGCTGGCCAAGGTGCTGCCGGCGGAACTCTACGTCCGTGCTGCCGAACGCAGCCAGACTGCCCATCTCACGCCAACGCTGCAGCAGCGGCTGGCCGACATGCCCGGCGTCGCCGCGGTGGATTTCCTGCGCTACGACCGGCTGATCCTTGATCCGGCACTGGGGCCGGTGGCCCTGATCGCGCGCACGCTCCCGGCCGACGGCGACGAGTTGCCACTGGTCGGCGAACACCTCGTCGTCGATGATCCGGTCTGGATTTCCGAGGCCCTCGTCGACCTGCTCGGGCTGGCCCCGGGCGACGCACTGACGGTGCCGCTGGCCGGCCGCGGGCATCGCTTCACGGTGGCCGGGGTGTGGCGCGACTATGCGCGCCAGGGTGGGGCGCTGGTGATTCCGCTCGAGCGCTACCGGGCTCTGACCGGCGACGATCTGGCCAGCAACGCAGCGCTGCATCTGGCGCCGGGCGAGGGCGTCGACGCAGTCGCCGCGGCGATCGCCGAGGCGTTTCCGGATGCCGGCCTGGGCATCGCCAGCCCAGGCGAGATCCGCCGCCGGAGCCTGCAGATCTTCGATCGCAGCTTTGCCGTCACCTACCTGCTCGAAGCGGCCGCGGTGGTGATCGGGCTGGCCGGCATCGCCGCCAGTTTCGCCGCGATGGCGGCCGCCCGCCGGCGCGAATTCGGCATGCTGCGTCACCTCGGCCTCGAGCGCCGCCAGATCGCCGCGATGATCGCCACCGAAGGCGGCCTGACCGCGGCCAGCGGCGCCCTCGGCGGCATCTTCGTCGGCGGCGCGATCGCACTGGTGCTGGTCGAGGTAGTCAATCGCCAAAGTTTTCACTGGAGCATGGACTACCGCGTGCCGTGGCCGTCGTTGACGCTCTTCGTCGTCGCCGTCGTCACCCTCGCGGCGCTGGCGGCGGTGCTCGCCGGCCGCCTGGCGATGTCCGACAGCGCCGTGCGGGCGGTGAGCGAGGACTGGTAGATGCGCCGCACGTGCTGGCTGCTGTGGCTTTTGTTGCCATGGATCGCGGTGACGCCGGCCGCGGCCACGGACTACGCGCCGGTGACGCCCGGTCAGGCGCTGAGCCTGCCGGCGGACGCTGGCGCCCATCCCGCCCATCGCATCGAGTGGTGGTACGTGACCGGCTGGCTGGACGACGAAGACGGTGCGTCGCGCGGTTTCCAATTGACCTTCTTCCGGCTGCGTACCGGCATCGGCGAAGACCGGCCCGGCCGCTTTTCGCCGGCCCAGTTGATCAGCGCCCACGCCGCGGTGTCCGATCCGTCGGTGGGCCATTTGCTGCACGCCGAGCGCCGGGCGCGCGCCTCCGGCGCGCTGGCGGGTGCCGCCGAGGGCCCCATGCAGGCGTGGATTGGCGATTGGCGCCTGGCCGACCAGGCGGACGGCGGCATCGTCGCCCGCGCCAGCGGCGAGCGCTTCGCCTTCGATCTGCGACTGCAGCCGGGACCGGCGCCGACCTGGAACGGCGACGACGGATTCAGCCGCAAGGGGCCCCAGCCCGAGCATGCCAGCTATTACTACAGCCTGAGCGGCCTCGCGGTGAGCGGCCTGCTGACCATGGAAGGACGGCCACGGCCGGTGCACGGCGTCGCCTGGCTCGACCACGAATGGTCGAGCGAATACCTGCCCGAAGGCGCCGTCGGCTGGGACTGGCTGGGCCTGAACCTCGATGACGGCAGCGCGCTGATGGCCGCCCGCATCCGGCGGGCCGACGGCAGCGCACTGTGGCGCTTCGGCACGCTGCGCGCCGCCAATGGCGAAGTCCGCGAGCTCGGCTTCGACGCACTGTCGTTCGAGCCGCTGAGGCACTGGCGCTCGCCGCGCAGCGGGGTGCGCTATCCCGTGTCGTGGCGGCTCGGCATCGACGGCACCTCGCTGCTGCTGGAACCGCTGATGGACGACCAGGAACTCGACGGCCGCGCCAGCACCGGCGCGATCTACTGGGAAGGTGCGGTGCGCGCGCTCCGCGACGGTCGGGCGGTCGGCCGCGGCTACCTGGAACTGACCGGCTACGGCGAAGCGCTGCGCCTCGGGGGCGGCGCCCCCGGCCGTTAGCGCGCCGCCCGGGCTCGCGCGCGCGGGTATAATCGCCGCCAGTTCCGGCGCAAGGCCGGCAGGGCCCGGGTGGCGAAATTGGTAGACGCACCAGATTTAGGTTCTGGCGCCGCAAGGTGTGGAGGTTCGAGTCCTCTCCCGGGCACCACAATAAAAACAATAACTTAGAACTCATAGCGCGTTGCTGTGAATCCAAAATGCATTTTCTTGGTGCACTTTTGGTGCAGCGTTGCGAAAAATCCAGGTCGAGGATAGTGTCTCGCTCGTGGCAACTCGGGCGAGACAATCGTGGCCTACATCCAGAAGCGGAAGGGCAAGAGCGGAACGACCTACCGGGTTCAGATCCGCGTCAAGGGGCATCCGCCAGAGTCGGCGAGCTTCGAGCGGCTGACCGACGCCCGCCGATGGGCGGCTGAAACCGAGTCCGCCATCAAGGCGGGGCGGCATTTCGGCGTTGCGCGACGCCGATCCTTCGATGATCTGGCGGACACCTATGGTGCGGCAATCGACGGAGAGCTGAAGTCAGCGGATGGCCGGAGGGGACACCTGGCACGATGGCGCGAGGAGTTCGCCGGCCTGTCGATTGAGGAGATCACGCCCAGCTCGATCGCCGCCGCTCGCGACAAGATCGCCAGGGAAGAGACGGCTCGCGGAACGCTTCGAACCTCTGCAACCATCAATCGTTACCTGGCGACCCTGAGTTGTGCGTTCACCTACGCGATCCGCGATCTCGAGTGGACCGATCGCAATCCGGTTCAACGGGTCAGAAAGGGGAAGGAGGCGGCAGGTCGGGTCCGGTTTCTATCTGACCAAGAGCGCGACCGGCTGTTGGCGGAATGCAAGGCATCTTCCAACCCGCACCTGTACCTCGCGGTCGTGCTTGCGCTGAGCACCGGTTCGCGGCAATCCGAAGTCATGGGATTGCGCTGGCCGCAAGTCGACTTCGAGCGGCGCACCATTCGCCTCCTCGACGGCACCACCAAAAACGGGCATGGAAGGGTGTTGCCGCTCACCGGCGAGGCGTTTTCCATGCTCCAGGATCGGGCCAAGGTTCGCGACCTGCACGACGATCGAGTGTTCATCGTGCCCGCCACAGGTAAGGCATTCGGAAGCCTGCGAACGGCTTGGGAAGCCGCATTGCGCCGGGCGGATGTGAAGGACTTCCGGTGGCACGATCTGCGCCACACCGCCGCGAGCTACTTGATGATGTGTGGGGTGTCTTCGATGGAAGTGGCCAAAATTCTTGGTCACCGCACCCTCGAAATGACAGCGCGCTATTCGCACCTGTCGCCAGAACGGACGGTCGAATTGGGCGATGTATTGTCGCGGCGTCTCGGACTGGGCGGTGATGGCAGTTGAAATGCCCGCGCCGGCCGGTAGCCGGCAAAGCGGGGCACTCCCGGCGCGGGAACGCCGGGCGCCCCTGACCACAAACGCCTTTCATGGAGGCACCTATGGGTAATCTGAAATCTACCACCAGCCTGTACGAAGTCGCGCAAATGGACATCGCAGGCGTACTTGCGCAACTTGATGCGCTGATTTCTGCGGCCCACATATTGGAGGAATCGCGGGACTTGGTCGGCGACAACGGCAGTGGGTATGCCGCGATTATGTGGGCTGCGGGGGCCGTCTCGCGCCTTGCGAAGGCGATGACCGAGGACGCCGAGCGATATCGGCCCTGTTCGGAAGATCGGATGCAGGAGGCCCATCATGAGTGAAGTTCGGCCGGTCGAACCTCTGGACGAAGTAGCCACGATGCTTGAGCAGGCTCATGCCACGGCTGATCTACTGTTCACCGTGGTGGCGGCCGGGAACATCGACGACCTCGACGACGAAACGGTTTCTACGGTGCTCGCCAGCATGCTGATGCAACTTGACGCTGCGCAGAAGTGCCTTGCCGCGGTGCAAGCTTGTCCATTGGCGACGTAGGCTGACCGAGTTCGCTGCCCCTAGCATTTGGCCGGGCGAAGAGCCGGGACACCCTGCCCGGCCTGGGGCGGCTCCCAATTCACGGGAAGCGGCGCGGGTACTTGTATGGGCAGAAAGAGCACGCGAAAGAAGATCCCGGAAGTTCGGTGGGACTCTAGCTGTGGCGGGATGGTCCCTCACATTGAGTTCGATACCCGGGCCGTCGCTAGAATTGCGCAGGTTTGTTCGCATCCTGACTTCCTGCAGCGGATCAAGGATCTGGCCGGCCAGTTTGCGCTAGAAGATGAACTGATCCGGCGCGCCCCAACTTCGGCTGATCTTCGGAAGACCTTGGAGGATCTTGAGAAAAGAGTCTCCAACTTCATAGATGGCCTTCGCATGCTGCGTGGCCACGATCTCGAGGGAATCATCGACAACGCGGTCTTTGAAGTGACCAAGGAACTTCCTCCCGATCGTGGGGAACTTGAGAGGCTGACATGGGAGTTCCGTCGGCAAGTCTGGATCGCACAGCGAAAGCTAGATGACCTGGTTCCTCAGACCAAGATTCGGACTGCCGACCCGATACGCGAACTTGCATCGTGGATCGCTTGGACGATGGACGAGTTCGGCGTGACTTGGACAACTCACCGTGATGGACAGTTGGCGACTCTTACGCTCACCTGCCTGGAGGCGGCTGGATGCGCCACGCACACGCAGGACACCGTTCACCACTATCTGCCGAAAAAACGTACCCATAAATAGGGGGTACGAAGTGGGCCGCCGTAATTGCTGAATTCGGCGGCAATCGTCGCAATACTCCAAAGCAGCCGGACCTGCTCCGGCAATCGCTATCAAACGGAGGCTTGCGATGCAGGATTCAACTCACTTTCCCAATAGACGTGCCAGGCGGCAGCTTGCACAAAAGCGGCTGGCCACCGTCGCTCAGGCCGCTCAACAGTATGACGGCGTATTTACCGAGTCAGCCATCAGGGACATGATCTTCAAGGCGGAAGATCGATTCAATTCCCGCGGCGATCGCATTCCTGGAAATGGCATGGCCGAGGCGGGCGTGATCCTTCGCATCGGACGCAAGGTGATTCTCGATCTTGACGCCTTTGACGCTTGGCTCGACTCGCGCAAGGTGGGCGCATGAATAGGAGCCCTATCGCATCTTCCGCGCGACAGAATGCGGTCGAGTTTTCCGACCCGCACCGCCGGAACACGGCGGACGTCGCCGAGCGGGAAGTGCTGCGTCAGTACGATCGCATGTGCGACGTTGCGAAAAGCGAGATCGTCGCGGCACTCTTGACGGTCGCTTGGTCGGTCCTGACCGCCGCGGAGCGGTCGAGATGAACGGCCGCGACGCATTCCTCGATGCCCTTGTCGCGGCGGCCCTGGAGCCCACGACGCCGATCGACTTTCCGGATGGGAATTTGGCCCGGTACCGCGTGCGCGGCGACAAGCCCGGCAGCCGGAACGGCTGGGCGGTGTATCACGCGCAACCGTTGCCGGCCGGGGCCTTCGGTTCCTGGCGCACAGGGGAATCGCACACCTGGCGCGATGCCGTCGCGATGTCCCGCTTGACGCCTGTGCAGCGGCAGCAGGCGGCCGTGTCACAGCGCGACCGGGAACGCCTGCGGGCCGAGGCCGAGGTCAGCGTCCGGGCGCTCGCGCGCAATCGGGCGGCAAGGCTGTGGGCGCCAGCTCGACCCGCGACCGATATGCATCCGTATCTGCAGGCAAAGCGGGTGCCCGCCTACGGCATCCGCCAGTTGCGCGACATGCTGGTGATTCCGGCGCGCGACGCGGCGGGCGAACTGCATACCCTGCAGTTCATCAGCGCGGACGGGGCGAAGCGATTCCTGTCGGGCGGGCGGATCTCCGGTTGCTACTACGCCATCGCTGGCAGTGGTGATGGCCTGCTGATCTGCGAGGGGTACGCCACGGGCGCGACGATCCGGCTAGCGACAGGGGCGGCGGTGGCCGTCGCCTTCAATGCTGGCAACCTGGTGCCCGTCGCGCAGGCGCTCCGCGCCAAGTTCCCGCGCCTTCGCCTGGTAATCGCGGCCGACAACGATCGGGCGACGCCGGGCAATCCTGGCCTCCGGGAGGCCATACGGGCGGCGCGGGCTGTCGGTGGACGCGTTGCCGTGCCAAGCTTCCCGGAGGCGGCTAATGGGTGACGGGACCGACTTCAATGACCTGGGCGCCGTGGTCGGTCTCGACGCCGTGCGGGATCAAATCGGCAAGGCGGTGGCGCCGATCTCGGCCGAAGTCTGGCCCGAGATGATCCTCCCGGGGCAGACGCCGGCGCCGGAGATTCCGGCCTCGATCCTGCCGACGTGGCTGGGCGCGATGGTTGGCGCCGTGGCCGAATCGACGCAGACACCGCCGGCTCTCGCGACGATGATGGGGCTGTCGGTGCTGGCTACCGTGCTTCAACGGCGCTTCGAGGTCTCGCCCTACGGCGACGACTATACGGAGCCACTGGCGCTGTGGACGCTGACGGCGCTGCCGAGTGGCACGCGCAAGACCGCGGTCATCAAGGCTCTAACCGACCCCTTGCTGCGCTGGGAGAAGTTGCAGCGCGACCGGATGCGGGCCGAAGTAGCCCGGGTGACTTCGTCTCGGGCGGTCGCAAAAAAGCGGATCGAGCGGCTGCTCGGCGACGCGGCCAAGGCGAAGGAGGTCGACGAACGGGAGGCGATCCGCGCCGAGATTCAGCGAGAGGAAGAGGCGATGCCGACTGAAGTCCGGGCGCCGCGGCTCTTCACTGGAGACGTGACCGGCGAACGCCTGCAGTCGATGCTTGTGGAGTATGGCGAGCGCATGGCCGTGCTGTCGGATGAATCCGGCATCTTCACCAACATGGCCGGACTCTACTCGGGCGGTAGCGCGAACATCGATGTCTATCTGCAGGGGCACGCCGGGACCGCGCTGCGCGTCGATCGTGCGGGACGAGCGGCGCACGTGGATCGGCCCGCGCTGTCCTTCGGCCTGGCGCTCCAGCCTGGGGTATTGGGCGACGTGGCGGGCTCGCCTCGTTTCCGGGCCTCTGGCCTGCTCGCGCGCTTCCTGTACGCCATGCCGGCCAGCAACGTGGGTAAGCGCAATGTGCGGTGGCGTGTCCCGATTCCGGACACGGTTCGCCAGGGTTACGACACGTGCCTGTCCGCACTGCTGGAGACCGCCCCCGGCCATCCTGGCAAGCCACGGGTGCTGACCATGACAGACCCGGCCCTGGAACTGTGGCTCGACTTCTCGCAAGAGATCGAGGACCGGCAGGGCGAGGGTGGTCGGTACGAATCTATCGCCGACTGGACATCCAAGCTGCCGGGGGCGGTCGCGCGAGTCGCGGCGCTGCTCGAGCTCGGCGAGGTGGGCACAGGCGCCGAAGAAGTGTCCCAAGTGTCCATGGAGCGCGCGCTCGACCTTGGACGCCTGCTGGTCCCGCACGCGCAGGCCGCCTTCGGTCTGCTTGGCACCGATGCGGTTGACGCGGACGCCGATGCAGTCTTGAAGTGGGTCCGAGCCAACGGGCTGCAGGAATTCGAACGGCCGCAGTGCCATAAGGCATTGGAGGGGCGATTCCGAAAGGTCGATCGCCTGATCAAGGCGCTGGATCGACTTGAGCAGCATCACGTGCTGCGAGGCTACAACCGGCCGAATAGGAATGCCCGCGCGACGCCCATGTACCGAGTCAATCCGAATGCTCATTCGACTTGATCGGTTATTCGCCAAGAAGCGATTTTAGAATTTCTATCTATCTATTATGTGTTTAGGGGTGTGTGGCGGTGACTGGATATCGAATAGGTCGAATAACTCGAATAACCGAAAGGTCACTCGGGGTTTATCGAGTTATTCGAGTTATTCGACAGTTCCTTGTGTCCATGTGGGGGCGGTCGCGGCTGAGACCGGTGGCGGGTCGAAAGCCCAGGGCCTTCGCCTCCTAGACCGTTCCCCTTTCTCTCCGTGCAGCGGGGCGAAAAATCCGAGGGGGGTATCTCAGGGCTATCGCACCTACATGACATAGCTGCCGCTGAATTTTCGTTCACAGTCATGAGCTTACGAAACGGCTGTTCACAGGGCTGCAAATTGTGTAGTTTCCTCGTCTTTTGGGGTTCCCATGAAGACGAGGGAGGTGATGCCGCTCACGCAGGTTTTCGTCTCGATTTCCGACCCGCGCAGCGCGCGCCAGGTGAGGCACGACCTGTCCGAACTGCTCACGGTCGCGGTGTGCGCGGTGTTGTGCAGCGCGGACGAGTTCTCCGATATCGAAGCGTGGGCCAAGGAGCGCATCGACTGGCTGCGGGGTTTCCTGGTGCTTGAGCACGGCATCCCGTCGCACGACACGTTTGGACGGGTGTTCGCCGCACTCAACCCGCGGGAATTCGAAGCCGCGTTTCGGCGCTGGGTCGGCCAACTGATTCCCTCGCTCGGCGTTGATGCGGTTGTGGCCATCGACGGCAAGACCAGTCGGCGCAGTACCACCAAGGCCAAGGCGACTCCATTGCATATGGTCAGCGCCTTCGCCGCCGACATCGGCCTCGTACTGGGCCAGACGGCGACGGCCGAAAAGTCAAATGAGATCACGGCGATCCCCGAGTTGCTGGCGACGCTGGCGCTGGAGGGTTGTGTCGTCACCATCGACGCGATGGGCGCACAGACAAGCATCGCGCGGCAAATCCGCAAAGGCGGTGCCGACTACGTCCTGTGCGTGAAAGACAACCACCCCAAGCTCGTCGAATCCTTCCTGCTCGCGCAGGCCGGCGTCGGCGGCAAGCTCGCTCCGAGTTCTACGAGTGAAACCACCGATGACGGCCATGGGCGACGCGAAGTGCGCCGCTGTTGGGCATTCGACGCTGTGGATCGGCTCTACAAGGCCGAGCAGTGGGTGGATCTGAGGAGCTTCGCAATCGTCGAGCGAGAACGAACCGTCGGCACCAAGACCAGTCGCGAGCGGCGCTACTACATCAGCTCCCTGCCGGCGGACGCCAAGCGCATTGCTCATGCGGTGCGCAGCCATTGGGAAGTGGAGAGTGTGCCGCAGGCACACAGCAAGGAGGTTCTGCATGAACTGACGAACTGTGTCGAAGCTGCACGGAAGATGAGGGTAGGCCCCTCGGAGTCGGCTTTCAGGAGCGGGCTTCAAACCACCCCAAGCTGCTGCGGTCAAGAGCCGTCGGTGGTGAGCGTTGG
>JAGRFY010000154.1 GCA_020445765.1 Rhodocyclaceae bacterium
CCCGCCCGGCCGCCCGAAGGGTGCGATCTGCCTCCCTCGGGGGTGAGGCGGGGGTTGCGCGAAGCACTGCTTGGCGCCCGCCGAACAGGCCGGCTGTGCAAGGCCGTCCCTCCGGTGTCGCGAGCCGACAGGCGGGTGGTCCATTGAGCGCCGGCACCGACAGTCCCTACCTGACTGCGCGGCAGGCTGCGGCCTATCTCCAGATCAACGAGAAGAAGCTCTACGAACTGGCCAACGGGCGCGAATTGCCTGCGGCCAGGGTCGGTGGCAAATGGTTGTTCCCGAGGGCGCTGCTCGACCAATGGCTGACCGAGCGGGCCCACGGCGGACTGTTTGCCGATCGCCTGCTGATCGGCGGCGCGACCGACCCGCTGATCGAGTCCGCTGCGCTGGCGCTGTCCGCCGCGCTTGGCGACGACGGACTGGTCGCCCACGTGCCGTCCACCACCGCCGGTGGCCTGCAGCAACTCACGGCCCGGCGGCTCGACGCGACCCTGCTGCACTGGGGCGGCGCCGACGACGCCGATGCCGCGCACGCGGCGCTTTTGAGGCGCCAGCGCGATCATGCCGAATGGACCCTCGTGCGCGTGGCCTGGCGCGAGTACGGCATCCTGTTGCGCCCCGAACTCGAGATCGCGGATCTCAATACGTTGGTCGCCTACGACTATCGCTGGGGCCTGCAGCCGGGCGGCGCGGGATGCCGCTATGGTCTGCAACTGGCGCTGGCAGCCGGCGGCTTCCGGGTCGAGGATTGCGGCCAGGCGATCGAACTGCCGACCGCGCGGCGTGCAGCCGCGGCGGTGGCGATGGGGCTCGTCGATTGTGCGGCGGGCTGTCGCGCGCTGGCCGCCGAGCACGGCCTCGGATTCCTTGCGCTCGGTGTCGAATCGCTCGACCTGGCGCTGCCCAAGGGGGTCTTCTTCCGTCGCATCTTCCGGCAACTGATCGACGCGCTGAGCGCCCCGGAACTGATCGAGCGGGCGCGCCTGCTCGGCGGCTACGATCTCGCACCCCTGGGTCGCGTGCTGCCGCTTGAGGTCTGAACGCAGACTCGGCGGTGGCTGCGGTCGGCGGCGACGGTCGCCAAGCGCAACATCGGGCGCGTGGCAATAGGTTCGCGGTTGCATATTTGGCGCCCGTGCAAGCGATGCTAGGTTGCGGTGCGCGGCAGGGCCCGATCCTTGCCAGGAAAGACAACCACCGGAGGCTGACCCGATGAATTACCGACCGATCGCGCTGCTCGTGGCAGCCGTCGCCAGCGCGCCCGCACTTGCCCAATCCAACGTCACGATCTACGGCATCGCCGATGTCGGCGTCGGCTACGCCAAGGCCGGCGACACCACCTTCACCGGCATCATCGGCGGCGTGCTGTCCGGATCGAGGATCGGCTTCAAGGGCAGCGAGGACCTGGGCAACGGCCTCAAGGCAGTGTTCGTGCTCGAACAGGGCTACGATATCGGCACGGGCGCGCCGGCCAGCACCAGCCGGCAGTTCCACCGCCAGGCCTGGGCCGGGCTGCGCGGCGGCTTCGGCACCATCGCCCTCGGTCGCCAGTACGCGCCGGGCTACAAGTACCCCGGCAAGTTCTCGGCGGGCGTGCCTGGCACCGTGTTCAATTCGCAGGCGCTGCTGGTCAATTCGATTCCCGGCGCGTCGATCCATCCCGGCACCGACGCGCGCTGGAACAATTCGATCTCCTATGTGCTCGGCAAGGCCGGTGGCCTGATGGCGGAGGCGATCTACTCGTTCCAGAACGACCAGAGCGGCGACGACCGCGACGAGGACGACCGCGCCGGCATCGGCGTCGGCTACGCGTCGGGTCCGTTCGGCGTCGGCGTCGTCTACCACCATTCCAAGCGAGCCGACGACGACCTCAAGGAGGTCTATGTCGGCGGTTCGTTCGATTTCGGCGCCGCCAAGCTCTACGCCAGCTACCAGACCGCCAAGGAGGACAACGTGGTGGATGCGGCTGTCGCCTACCTCGGCGTATCGGTTCCGCTCGGCGCCGGCGCCCTGCATGCCGATGTCGGCCAGCTCAGCGACGACGAGAACGACGACAACGACACCACTTCGGTCACCGTCGGCTACACCCACGACTTGTCGAAGCGCACCACCCTGTACGCGCTGGTGAACCGCATGGACAACGACGACGGTGCCGGTCGCGGCGCCGCGTTCGCGGACACCGAAGACGGCGAGAGCACCACCTCGGTCGGTTTCGGCCTGCGCCACAAGTTCTGAGCAAAGGGGGCGCCGGCACATGTCCGGCGCCCCCACCCTGCACTTCAGTCGCCGCGCGGGCGCTGCCACACCGACAGCAGCGCGGACACCTTCTGGCGGATCGTGACGCGCTCGTCCGACAGGGCGTCGAGGAAGTCGGACAGTCCCTTCGACTTCATCACCGTGTAGAAGGCCAGCCAGGTGACGGCGGCGAACACGCTGCCGAAATAGGCGAGCTTCAGCGGTGTCCCGAGTTCCTCGATCGACAGCAGGTTCATGCCGAAGAAGCCGGTCACGGTGGAGCCGATCAGGCCGAAGGCGGTGA
>JAGRFY010000155.1 GCA_020445765.1 Rhodocyclaceae bacterium
GACGCATTGGATCGACACGACGACAGCGGCGCGCGGCGGGACTGCTAGAGTGACATCAACCGGACCGACAGCCGCCGAGCGCGAAGCCGCCGGTCCACATCCCGCCGCCGAGCCGTAGCATGCCGACCCGCAGTCCCCCGGGTCGGGACCGGCAACGCGCGGGAGCCGATTTCCGACGCCCCGAGGAGAACTGCAATGAGCGCGCGCGAAACGCCGATGGACGAGAGCCAGGTCAAGGCCCGGCTGGAACGGGAACTGCCGCACTGGTACTACGAAGACGGCTGGATCCGGCGCAAGTACCGGACCGAGGGCTGGAAAGGCACGCTGATGGTGGTGAACACGGTCGGCCATCTCGCCGAGGCCGCCTGGCACCACCCCGACCTCACCGTCTCCTACGCCTTCGTCATCGTCAAGCTGATGACCCATTCGGCAAAGGGCATCACCGACAAGGATTTTGCGCTGGCATCGAAGATCGAGGAAGTGGTCGGCTGGCAGCCGGGCAAGGAGGGCGGCCCGCTCGAAGGCACGCCGTCGGACGACCAGCGCTTCCGCTACATCAAGTACGACTGAGCCGGCATCGGGCGGGGCTCGCACCCGCCTGATGCCGGCACGCGGCTCAGGACCCGGCGATCTCGAGCGCAAATGACGCCGTTTCCTCGAAATCGTAGGCCGAGATCCGGCTGTTGCCGTTGAAATGCTTGGCGTGTACGCGCAGCCTGACGCTGAACGCGCAGCGCCCGTGCAGGTCCAGCATGGTCGAGAAGTCGGCACTGCCCGAGGCCACCGGCGGCCCGTTTTCGCCGACATCGGTGTGGTCGTTGCCGGCCGACGGCGCCGCGCCGAGGGACCCGGAACCGCCATTGAGACCACGGAACCAGCGGATATCGTAGTTCATCATGAACGAATCGGCGTCCGCGTCGGTGCCGCTGTGATCGACGCCATGCACGTGGTAGGCACGGAATCCCACCGAAAACTCGGTGTCGGCCGCACCGCTCAGGAACTGGCACTGGTCGCCGTTGGCGACGCCATCGACGCGCAGATCGACGAGATCGCCCCCCACCGGCGTGTTGTCGGCCCAGAACACGTGGGCGGCATCGGCAAACGGCACCGCGTCGGTGTGCACCGCACTACTCCAGCGGCGGAACTGGAAGCCGCGGCCGGCGCCCGGCCCGCTCGCCCCGTTGGGCTTGATTCGGTTGCCCTGGTCGTCGAACACCTCGACCAGCAGCATGAAGCGCCGATCACCGAATTCGTTGCGGGCGGTATCCCAGACCTGGTGGTACTGGCCGCTTAGATAGCGATGGTCCGGTGAACGCCAGTACGGCACCCGGAACAAGCCCGGCTCGCCGCTTGCGACCGGTGCGGGCCCCAGGGTTTCCGGCACCCGGACGAAGTCGCCGCCGGATTCGACGAATTTGTCCCAGGCGACCGAATCGTCGAGCAAGACTGGCGTGCCGACCGCCGCGCCGCCGTCGTCGACCGGGACGACCTTGAGACGATAGTAGGCGACCACGCCCTCGAGCTCGGGCGAGAACCACAGGCGCAGTCCGAGCTGGCCGCCCCACGGACAGTCGGGCGCATAGCCGGTGGTGTAGGTGCCGTCATCCGGGTCCAGCGTGGCCATCTGCGAGACCCCGACCTGCGGCGGGAAATTGAAATGGAAGCTGCCGTAGCGTCCGACATGTTCGAGCATCACGAACGGCACGCCGTCGTGCGGTGGTGGATCGCCGGGCCCGTCGGCGCAGACCAGGGCCTTGGGATCGAAACTGTTCAGATCGGCGGAATCGCCTGCCGGAAAATAGTCGTGCGCGGCGACGCCGTCGTAGACCACGACCCAGACGCCGTTGATCCGCTGTTTGACCCGGTACGCATGGGCGATCAGGCAACGATTGTGGATCAATGGCCGCCCGTAGCAGAGATCGAAATGGCCGCCCGGCTGGAGCGTGGTCTGCCCGACCCGCTTCAGCGTGCACGCGCAGAACAGCGGCCACAGATAGTGACGCGTCCCGACATAACGCAGCGCCGCGTCCTCCGTCAGCCGGTGCAAAGCGAGATAGTCCTCGTACAGCTTTTGCGGCGGAATGGCGGACAGGCTCGGCGCCCCGCTCTTGCTGCGCCGGATGCGCCGTGCGGTGTCGCGCAGCACCTTGACGCTGAACGGCGACTCGCTTGGTTCCGGGATTCGGGTCACGACGGGCCCCGGATCGGGGATCGGGTCCGGAACCGGTACCGGCAGTCGTTCGAGCAGGCGCTGCAGTTCCAGCAGCAAGCGCCCGAGGTCGATGCGCGGGCAGCAGCAGACGCGCTCGAACACCTCGACGACACCATCGCAAAGCGGCATGCAGCGGATCGGGAAGCGCAGGTGGGGCTGCAGTTCGGCGCCGAGCGGCTCGATGCGCGCGAGCTGCAGATGTTCGAACAGGCCCGACAACTGGGTCTGCCGGAGATAATCCCAGAACCAGGGCCGGCACTTGCGGGCTTTGCCACCGACACACACCCGCACCTGGATCAGATACTGCCAGGCATCCCGTGTGATCACGACGCCCTGGCTGCGCCAGATATCGAGCTTCTGCGCCACCCGGAACAGCGTCAGACTCTCCTGCGCGAGTTCACCGGGGTCATCCGCGTCAGGCCCGAATGCGATGGTTTCCGCGTCGCCGAGCGCAATCTTCACCCGCTTGCCATCCGAGCTTCCGATCTTCTGCGCCGGGCGACCACGCGGGTCCACCCGGTACACCGCGAAACCCGGCGGCGCCTCGTCCTTGCCCAGGCCGGCAAAGATCACCGGCACGTCCAATGTCTTGTCCTTCGAAGTCGCCATGCTGCCCTCCAGTCTCCAGTGCGGGGCTCTGAGGCCGGTCAGACCGGTGCGGCCCCGTCGCGCGGACCACCGCGAATTCGCGGGGCCGGCATGAAAGGCAGGCTAGCGCCGATGGTCCGCCGGGCTTATGAGGCAGCACACCTCGACGCTGTGGCAGGGTTCACTTGACTTGATCGGGATTGCGCCAGCCGCGGCGGACGACCAGGGCCGGCGAGCCGCAAGAGAATGGCGCCGACACTTGCCCGGCAGCGGCATGCGCCGGCGACCGGGCACGCGCCCATTGACACGGCCGCGACGCGGCCGGAACGCAAACGCGCCGCGATCGCAGCCGGCAGTCCGGCTGAGGCCCGATGCCGGCTCAGCCGGCGACAGTGCCGCCGGCTGCGGCGGTCAGCTGGCAGGCCGCGTACTTGAATTCCGGAATCTTGCCGAACGGATCGAGCGCCGGATTGGTCAGCATGTTGGCGGCGGCCTCGACATAGCAGAACGGCACGAACACCATGCCCTCGGGCATCAGCGGGTCGGCGCGGGCGGTCAGCACGATCTCGCCGCGTCGCGTCGAGATTCGCATCTGCTCGCCCGGCGCGACTCCGACGCGTTCGAGTTGGGCCGGCGACAGCGTCGCCACGGCGGCCGGTTCGAGATCGTCCAGCACCCGCGAGCGCCGTGTCATCGAGCCGGTGTGCCAGTGCTCGAGCTGGCGGCCGGTGATCAGCACCACCGGGTATTGTTGGTCGATCGGCTCGTCAGGTGGCAGCGGTACGGTCGGCGCGAACAGCGCACGGCCGCCCTTGCGCGGGAAGGCATCGCCGAACACCACGTCCAGTCCCGGCTTGTCCGGCGCCGGGCTGGGATAGGTCACCGATTGCTCGCGATCGACCCGATCCCAGTCGATGTGGTCGAGCGAAGCCATGCCCTGCTGCATCTCGGCATAGACGTCGCGCGGATGCGTGTAGTGCCAGTCGAGCCCGATGCGGCGGGCGATCTCCTGGATGATCCACCAGTCCGGACGGGCGTCCCCGGGCAGCGGCACCGCCGCTCGGCCCATCTGCACCTGGCGGTTGGTATTGGTGACGGTGCCGTCCTTCTCGGACCAGGCCGAGGCCGGCAGGATGACGTCGGCGAACTGGGCCGTCTCGGTGACGAACAAGTCCTGCACCACCAGATGCTCGAGCTTGGCCAGCGCGCCGCGGGCATGGTGGAGATCCGGGTCGGACATCGCCGGGTTCTCGCCCTGGATGTACATGCCGCGGATCGTGCCGGCATGGATCGCGTCCATGATCTCGACCACGGTGAGGCCGGGCTTGTCGTCGAGCGGGGTCTGCCACAACGCTTCGAAGGCTGCCCGGTACTGCTGCTCGCCGACCGGGTGGTAGTCCGGAAAGACCATCGGGATCAGCCCGGCGTCGGAGGCGCCCTGCACGTTGTTCTGGCCGCGCAGGGGATGCAGGCCGGTGCCGGGCCGGCCGACGTTGCCGGTGGCGAGCGCCAGCGAGATCAGGCAGCGGGCGTTGTCGGTGCCATGCACGTGCTGCGACACCCCCATGCCCCAGAAGATCATCCCGCGCTCGGCGGTGGCGAAGATGCGGGCAACCTCGCGGATCTCGTCCGGCGCGACGCCGCACAGCGGCGACATCGCCTCCGGCGTCATCCGCAGCACGTGCTCGCGAAAGGCCTCGAAGCCTTCGGTATGAGCCGCCACGTAGGCTTCGTCCACCAGCCCCTCGGTGACGATCACGTTGAGCATGGCGTTGAACAGCGAGACGTCGCCGCCCGGCGTGAAGCGCACGGTGCGGTGGGCGTAGGTGCCCAGCTCGAGACCGCGCGGATCGATCACGATCAGCTTGACCCCACGCTTGGCCGCCTGCTTGAAGTAGGTCGCCGCCACCGGGTGGTTCACGCTCGGGTTGCAGCCGGTCAGGATCACGACATCGGCCTGGCTCGCCTGCATGAACGATGCCGTCACCGCGCCGGAGCCGACGCACTCCATCAGCGCCGCCACCGAACTGGCGTGGCACAACCGGGTGCAATGGTCCACGTTGTTGGAGCCGAAACCGGTGCGCACCAGCTTCTGGAACATCCAGGCCTCCTCGTTGGAGCACTTGGCGCTACCGAAGCCGGCCAGCGCCGGCGGACCGTACTGCTGGTGCAGCCGCTTGAGGCCGCCGGCAGCGAAGTCCAGCGCCTCGTCCCATTCGACTTCGCGGAAGTGCGTCAGCGGTTGCGCCGGATCGAAGGCCGAATCGACGCCCTTGGGCGCACCGGGCTTGCGGATCAGCGGCCTGGTCAGGCGCGACGGATGGTTCGGATAGTCGAATCCGAATCGGCCCTTGACGCACAGCCGGTTCTCGTTCGACGGGCCGTCGCGCCCCTCGACAAACAGGATGCGGTCGTCCTTGACGTGGTAGGTGAGCTGGCAGCCGACGCCGCAGAACGGGCACACCGAGTCGACCTGGCGATCGGCCACCGCCGAGTCGCCGCGCCCGGCCTCGTCCACCAGTGCCGCCGGCATCAGCGCGCCGGTCGGGCAGGCCTGCACGCATTCGCCGCAGGCGACGCAGGTGCTGGCCCCCATCGGATCGTCGAAGTCGAACACGATCTTCGAGCGATGGCCACGCCAGGCGAGGCCGATGACGTCATTCACCTGGACCTCGCGACAGGCGCGCACGCACAGGTTGCAGTCGATGCAGGCATTCAGATCGACCCGCATCGCGGTATGGGAGCTGTCCTTCAGCGCCAGTTCGGCGCCGTTGCCGGCATAGCGCGCGCGCGCCGCCACTGCATCGACCCCCAGTTGATCGGCAATCTGCCAGAAATGGCTGGAGCGGTCCGGTGCGGCCTCCCGCAAGGGCTGGTCGGCAGCCAGCAGTTCGAGCACGCCCTTGCGCGCCGCCTGGGCGCGCTCGGACGTGTGGCTGCGCACCGTCATGCCGGGCCGCGCCTCGCGATGACAACTCGCGGCGAGCACGCGCTCGCCTTCGATCTCGACCATGCAGGCCCGGCAGTTGCCGTCCGAGCGATAGCCCGGCGCGTCCTTGAAGCACAGGTGCGGAATGGTCTCGCCCTCGCGCCGCGCCACCTGCCACAGGCTCTCGCCCTCGTAGGCGGTGACGTCGCGACCGTCCAGCTTCAACACGAAGGATGCCTTGCCGGTAGTCATTGCACGCCCTCCGTCACCAGCCGGATGCCCTGGGCGGCGAGCCGGTCCGGGAAATGTTCGAGCACGCCCAGCACCGGGTTCGGCGCCGCCTGGCCGAGACCGCAGATCGACGCGTCCATCATTACCTGTGACAGCTGGCGCAATGCCGTCACGTCCCAGTCGTCGCGTTCGAGCATCGCCAGCATCTTCTCGGTGCCGACCCGGCAGGGCGTGCACTGCCCGCACGACTCGTCGGCGAAGAAGGCCATCAGATTGACCAGCGCGGCGCGCAGGTCGTCCTGGTCCGAAACCACGATCACCGCCGCCGAACCGATGAAGCAGCCGTATTCCTGCAGGGTATCGAAGTCCAGCGGCAGGTCTGCCTTCGCGGCCGGCAGGATGCCGCCCGACGCGCCACCCGGCAGGTAGGCGAGCAGGCGGTGGCCGTCCTGCATGCCGCCGCAGTATTCGGCGATCAGTTCATTGAGCGTGATGCCGGCCGGCGCCAGATGCACGCCCGGCTTGTTGACCCGGCCCGACACCGAGAAGCTGCGCAGGCCGCGGCGGCCGTGGCGGCCGTGGCTGGCGAACCAGTCCGCGCCCCGGCGGTGGATCTCCGGTATCCAGTAGACGGTCTCGACGTTGTTCACCAGAGTCGGCCGGTCGAACAGGCCGCGCTGGGCGACGAAGGGCGGTCGATGGCGGGGCTTGCCCGGCTTGCCCTCGAGGGACTCGATCAGCGCGGACTCCTCGCCGCAGATGTAGGCGCCGGCGCCGCGGCGCAGCACGATGCTGCCGGTCGCGGCCAGGCCGGCGGCCTCGAGCTCGGCGATGGCCTCGCGCAGCACTTCGTGCAGGCCCGGGTATTCGTCCCGCAGGTAGATGTAGCTGGCGCTGGCCTCGACCACCTCGGCGCTGATCAGCATGCCTTCGAGGAACTGGTGGGGCGAGCGCTCCAGGTAGTGGCGGTCCTTGATCGTGCCCGGCTCACCTTCATCGGCGTTGATCACCATGTAGCGCGGCGCCGGTTCGGCGCGCACGAAGGCCCACTTGCGAAATGTCGGGAAGCCCGCGCCACCGAGACCGCGCAGGCCCGACGTCTCGAGCATCGCGCTCAGTTCGTCGGCACCGATCCGGCCCGCACGCATCGCCTCGAGCAGCGCAAAGCCGCCCTCGCGGCGATAAGCGTCCAGCCGCAGCCAATCGATCGGCGCCGGCGCCAGGTCGCCGGCCGCCAGCACCGCTTCGACCGACGCACGCCGGGCCTCGCCGAGGTGGCGGTGGCCAACCTCGACCACCGGTGCCTGGTGGCAGCGCCCCATGCACGGCGCAGCGACCACCCGCACGGTGCCGGACTCGGTCGCAGCCGTCAGTTCGGCCTTGAGCCGGTGGGCGCCGGCGAGCTGGCACGACAGTGAATCGCACACCCGGATGGTCACCGCCGGCGGCGCGACGTCGCCGTCATCGACGATGTCGAAGTGGGCATAGAAGCTGGCCGTCTCGAACACTGCGGCCATCGGCAGGCGCATCCACTGCGCGAGCGCCCGCAGGTGCCCGGTCGCCAGATGGCCGAAGCGATCCTGGATCGCATGCAGGTGCTCGATCAACAGATCTGGCGTGGTGCCGCGGCCCGCCAGCAATTGCTCGACCTCGGCCAGTGCGGCGGCGTCGACCGCGCGACCGCGCGGCATGCCACGGGTCCGCCCGCGGCGCCCTGAGGGCAGATTCATCGTCATCGACTCGTTCCCGGAAAGACCGATCGGAGCGTTGCCCGCGGGCAACGCCGTCAACGTGCAAAACAAGTGTCGTGCCAACTACTGCCCGCCACACGCACGGTCGCGGGAACGTCCGGTGCAGGCCGGTGCGCACTCACCTGCCGAGGAGCGGTGCGGTGGAGAGGGGAGACCGGGCGCCGCCGGTGTCTGCACCGGACCGGGCGTCAGCCTAAACGGCTGAGACGCCATTGAAAATCGAGTTTTATCGGACGGACGTCCGGAGATTCCGAACATCATCGCCGGCCTGCGTCGATGTCCGCTCCGCAGCGTCGGTAACGATAGCGGGACAGGCTGTCACGCCCGGGCGCGTGACACCCGGCGCTCAGACCAGCAGCCGGGCCGCCGCCGGCCGCAGCATGAACTCGCCCGGGCTGATCGCCGTGGTGTAGGCGCCGGACTGGAACACCGCCACCAGGTCGCCGGGCTCGGCCCGCGGCAGATTCAGGTGCTCGGCCCAGGTATCGTGGGGCGCGCACAGCGGACCGCACACCGTCACCGATTCCATCGGCCGGCCGGCACCGCCGACCACCCAGATCGGATAGTGCAGGTGGCGGCGCCCTTCCAGCGCCCCGGTCGCATGCCAATGGTGGTTGAGCCCGCCGTCGAGGATCAGATAGACACGGCCGCGCGAGACCTTGCGCTCCACCACCCGGCACAGATAGATGCCGGCCTCGCCGACCACGAAGCGCCCGAGTTCGACGCACAGCGTCGCCTGCGGCAGCCGTCGCCCCGCCTCGCTGGCGAGCCGCCCGAGCGATTCGCCGAGCCTGTCCAGCGCCAGCGGCCCCTCGCCCGGCAGGCACGGTATGCCGAAACCGCCGCCGAGGTTCAGCACCCGCACCGGCGCCGGTGCCACCGCCGCCAGCTCGGCTGCCAGCGACAGCGTCGCGTGCATCGCATTGGCGATCGACTGGGCATCGAGGCAGTTCGACCCGGCATAGATGTGCAGACCGACGAAATCCAGCGGCAGCTCGCCAATGCCGGCCAGCGCTGCCGCCGCCTGTTCCGAATCGACCCCGAACTTGCGCGGCCCGCCGCCCATGCGCGACTCGGCCGCCAGCTCGAACGGCGGATTGATCCGCAGCATCACCCGCGGCCGCCGCCCGCCGGCCGCCCGCGCCAGCCGCGCCCCCTCGTCGAGGGATTCGAGCACCACCACGGCATCGGCGGCCAGCGCCGCGGCGAGATCCTCGTCGCGCTTGCCGGGCCCGGTCATGCCGAACACGCTGCCCGGCGCCGCCGCCGCACGGGCCAGCGCCAGTTCGGCCGCCGAGGCCACATCGAAGCCATCGACCTGCGGCCCGAGACGGGTCAGCACCTCCGGCTGGGCGTTTGCCTTGACCGAATACAGCACCCGCATGCCCGCCGGCAACAGCGCCCGCAACTGCGCCATGCGCTCGTCGAGCATCGCACCCCGCAACACGAACAGCGGCGTGCCGTTGGCATCGGCCAGCGCCGCCAACTCGCGGCTGCCCGCCTCGGAGGGGCCGGCGACCTGCCATCGCGCGCACAGGGATTGGGTCAGCATCAATCGGGCTCAGCCGGAGTCGAACTTCCGATTCTAGGCGAGAATGCGCCCGGAACAGTCGTGGAGCAGTCCATGCAGCAGCACGTCTTTATCGGCCTCGGCAGCAATCTCGACGACCCCCGCGGCCAGTTGCGGCGCGCGATCGACGCAATTGCCGCAATCCCCGGCGTGCGCCTGCGCGCGACCTCGTCGTTCTATGCCAGCGCACCGGTCGGCTACGACGACCAGCCGGACTTCGTCAACGCCGTCGTCGAAGTCGCCACCGAACTGCCGCCCGCCGCCCTACTGGAACGCCTGCAGCAGATCGAACAGACCCAGGGCCGCCAGCGCAGCTTCCGCAACGCGCCGCGCACCCTCGACCTCGACATCCTGCTCTACGGCGAACACCAGCAAGCCGACCCCGACCTCACCCTGCCCCACCCCCGCTGCCACGAGCGCGCCTTCGTGCTGCTGCCGCTGCAGGAAATTGCGCCGGACTGCGTGATCCCGAGCAAGGGGGCGGTGACGGATCTGGTCGCGGGCTGCCACGATCAGGTGGTGGCGCGGATGGTGGATTGAATGGGGATGTGACCTGCCCGAGCAAAGGTCATCGACGCATGAAACCCCGACGGCGCATCCGGCTTCTGGGCAGGGATGTGGGCATCGCCTTGCGAGCAGGGCGCTTGTCGGTGGCGCAACGACCGGAACCAACGTGGAAGGGTCGCTCCGCGCGGCTGTCTGTCGGCAGCAGGTCGGCCTGAGCTGCCTTTCGGGCTCCGCAGAACGGCCGGCGGCAGTCCGTTTGTTCAGCTGCCGCTCACGGTGTATTCGGCCGCAATAACAGCAGCGACTTCCGCGGACCCGCAGAGGCCGATCCGAAACGGTTGCTGTGTCCTCTGGGCGCTCGCTATGATCGCGGCGTGTACTCATCCTCGAAGTTCCGATCAAAGATAGTGGCTGTAACGAACTTACGTAACGGGAGCACCGGCTTTGCCGCAACCGAAACACTCGGGAACTGGACAGCGGCAACGGCGCTTGAAGCACCGAGCCCTCCTTCAGGTTGGCTGCCAATGCATCATTCTCCGACGCGGACAAAGTCGTCGCCGAGATAGAATCCCTGTACCCTTCCAGAAAGTCAGTTTTGCGAGACGGATTGCAGAAAATGGGCGAAGGTTGATGACATGGTATTGGTGAACGAAGGCCTCCCAGTCACCCCCACGGTCGTGAGGTGGGCGCGTGAGCGTGCCGGATACTCAATTGAGGACGCAAACCGCGTCTTCAAGAAGATTGCCGCATGGGAAGCTGGGGAGGCGCTGCCGACCTATAACCAAGTCGAGCAAATGGCCGAGAGATTCAAGACACCAGTCGCCGTCTTCTTCTTCCCGGAGCCGCCGGTACTGCCGTCGATTGAGACATCGTTCCGCACTCTCACCGCCAAAGACTTTTCCGAGGTGCCGCGCACAGTGCGCCTGTTCCTGCGCCGGGGCCAGGCCATGCAACTGAACTTGGCAGAACTTAACGACGGGCAGAATCCGGCGCCGCGCTTGATCACCCGCGACCTCCAGTTCTCGCCGGACACACCCCTTGACGATATCGCTTCCGCCGTGCGGTCGTATCTCGGTTTCAGTATCCAGGAGCAGGCGGGTTGGAAGAGTGTAGATGAAGCGCTTGAGGCTTGGCGCGATGCGTTCTTTTCCCGGGCCGGGCTATACGTTTTTAAGGATGCATTTCGCGCGCCCAACTACTTTGGATTCTGCCTGTACGACCACGAATTTCCAGTCATCTACATCAACAATAGCTCGGCGAAATCGCGACAGATTTTCACGCTTTTCCATGAGCTCGGGCATTTGCTGTTCCACACGAGCGGTATTGACCTCGCCGACGATTCATTCCTGTACAACTTGGGCGGCACAGAGCAGAAGATCGAGATCATTTGCAATGGCCTAGCGGCGCGCGTCCTAGTTCCTGATGACGTACTAGACGAAATGCTCAGCGGACTCGAAATTGGACGTGAGGCCGCAGCCAAGCTAGCGGACTATTTCAATGTCAGCCGCGAGGTGATCTATCGCAAGTTTCTCGATCGGCGCCTAATCAGCGCCGGTGAGTACGCGTCGGCCGCCAAAGAATGGGCTGCTCAAATGAAGCCAAAGGGGTCCGACACCGGCAATTACTACAACAGCCACCGCGCCTATCTGGGCCAACGGTACATCGATCTCGCCTTTTCCAGGTACTACCAGCAGCGCTTTGATCGAAGCCAACTTGCCGAGTATCTAAACCTTAAGCCGAAGAACCTCCCCACCTTCGCAGAGAAATTTGCGGGGGGTGGCCTTTAATGTACGTACTGGATACTAATGTCATTTCTGCGCTGCACAAGAACTACTACCGGAAACGGTTTGTCTCGCTATGGAAACAGTTCGATCAGCTCGTTGCCGAAGGCATGGTTACATCGACACGCGAGGCATATCACGAGCTGCACGACGGCGTTCTAGGTGCAGACACAGAATGGGCCAAGGCAAACGCCGACGTCTTCGCCACACCAGACGCGAACGAGGCCGCATTCGTCGCTCAGATTTATTCAGTGCCCCACTTCCAGGCCAACATCGAAAAGCAGAAACTGATTCGAGGAGGCCGCAATGCTGACGCGTTTATCGTTGCACGCGCTTACGCGATCGGTGGCTCGGTTGTGACGCTAGAACGTCTCAAGCCGAACGCTGTGAAAATCCCAAACATCTGCGACCACTTCGGTATTTCGTGTCTGGACCTTGAAGGCTTCATGGAGAAGGAAGGCTGGGTGTTCTAGACGGATAGATAAAAGGGCGGGCGAGGACGAATCACGCATAATTCCATCCAATGTGTGCCGTGGTTGTCCGCAGCGAACCTCATGCCTGACGTTTCGACGGTTGAACCCACACCGAGAAAGTGTCACTGAGGTGGCATGAATGAGTGCTGTTCGGTCTGAGCGGCCGGCTAGGTGCCGCCAGTCGAATGCCGGAAATCCCGCAAGCACCAGGCGCAAGATCTTCAACGCCGGCTGAGCGCCCGGCATGAAGATTACGGACCAGCAAGTGCGTATCGAATCAGTTGGATTGAATGACGATGCCTAGCCCCGCAGCTTTGCAGAGCGGCCCACCGCTGCTCAATTTCGAGTCCGAAGACGGTTCGTGGCTAACCGTGGCTCCTGAGGACGCCGCACGATCCGGGTTTGATGTTGTGCCGCTGCGTCATTCGGATCTCTGCAACCACCTGCTCAACCCTGATGAGCCCGTGTCCTTCCAAATCAACAACTGCAAGGCTGTTGGCGGCAATGTTCCGCTAGAGGATGGCAGTGTAACGGTTAGGTCCGCGATTAAGTTTAGGTTCGGATGCGGACCCGTGGGCCTCGTGCTCAATGGTTGGGTGCCATTTCCGTTAGCAGACAGGCGCGTTATTTTGGCCGACAGGAACGTAGTCAACGCGATTACGAGAAGCCAGGCAGCTCGGTCAAGGCAAGAGGATCGCTGGGTTGATTCGATTCCCAAAGGCACCGAGGTCAGCCCGTTGCTCCACGTGCTCGAAGGAAGCAAAACGCAGCAACAGTCATTTGATCAAGTGCTCGGCGAACTGGAGCAAGCTATATTGCAGTTGGCTCACGCTCGCCCAGATTTGCGTGTAACGCCAATGACATCAGCTCATATTTCTGGACTAATGGGGCTTTGGCAGGACCTCCGTGAAGCTTATCCGCGGAACCTCCCGTTCTTGCGGGAAGTGTGGTTCCGCTTGTCCCAGCCAATGAATCATAGGCAGCGCCTTGATGCCGAGAATTTTGTATTGGATGCTGCGTCGAGAGCAGGCATCTCGCGCAGTTCGCTGGTTGTGGTGGCCGCTCTTAGCTGCATCCACAGCAACTCGCAGACGACAAATATCGAGAACAGAATCCGCCGGCCAGGTTGGGCAGTACTAAAGCCAAGGCGCAGTTTTCTGGAGCGATACGCCTACAACGCGCTCATGGACATCTTTCACCTCGAAATACTATTGCGTGCAGCGGCGATGCTTGGCGAGGGAGAAGCAGTCCTCTACACTTGTGACGTTGGGTTGGCCGCATTTTGGGCCGCCCTCGCTCCAAGCGCGCCACGCTCGCTGAACGACCGGGAACTGGTGGCTCAGTCAAACGACCTCTCGGCGCTTTATCCTGCGCTTTCAGGGCGCGAAATTGATGGCCTGATTGCTCGACTGGGGTGCAAAGCCTGACTCCGCCTAATCCAATCCACGCGTTAGCGCTTAAACTGGACGAAGCGCCAAAATCATTGAACGTCTCAGCCCTCAGCAGCGGCGGAGGCCCAGTGAGCAAGCCATCTTCTCGGATCGCTGGTCCACTAATACGCCTGCCGCCGGAGCCCGACTGACGGCTTCCAAACCAAAACGAGAAGGACTTGTTTGCGCTTTGGGCAGATTGAGGGCTTAATGCCTCTCGCTTTTCGGAGGCAAACTGATTTCTTTCCTGGCGCACCTCAGGCGCCTTCACGGATGAACCGATCTAGCCTGCGAGTATCTATGGTAAAACTATTCTTTTCCTACTCTCATAAAGACGAAGAGCTTCGCAACGAACTCGAAGCTCACTTGTCGCTACTTAGGCGCCAAGGAGTGATTTCGTCATGGCATGACCGTAGGATCACTGCCGGGAGCGCCATTGACACGGCCATCGATGCCGAGTTGGAGTCGTCTCGAATAGTCTTGCTTCTGGTGAGCGCGCACTTCCTGGCTTCCGATTACTGTTTCGAGAAGGAGATGGCCAGAGCGTTGCAGAAACACGAAGAGGGCAGCGCAACCGTAATTCCGGTAATTCTCCATCCGTGCGATTGGCGCTCAGGTCCATTTGGTGGCCTCAGGGCTACTCCTAGTGACGGCAAGGCAATATCAATGTACGCCAATCGGCACGAGGCACTCGCTACTGTTGCCAAGGATGTCCGGGAGGCCGCCACCAAAGCCGCGGCGGAGGAGCCGTCGGCGCCAGAAATCTCGCCTCAAGGTCGAGGTGAATCTGGATCAAGCCCGAAACCTCGCTCAAGTAATTTGAGGGTAAAACGCAAATTCGATGACCACGAAAGAGACGAGTTTATAGAAGATAGCTATGAGTATATTTCCCGCTACTTCGATGGTTCACTGGAGGAGCTAGCCAGGCGGAACCCGCATCTGAAGACGCGTTTCAAGCGACTCGATGCAACGAGCTTTTCCGCTTCAGTTTATGAGAATGGGCAACGGGTCGCGCAGTGCTCCGTGTGGTACGGGAATCAATTTGGCTCGTCAGGTATCGCATTTTCGCAATCCGCGGACGCGGCTCGCAACAGCTACAATGAGTCGCTCTCTGTAGTAGACGACGCCTACGCCCTCCATCTTAAACCGCTGGGTATGCAGCTCTATGGTGGTGATCGCGAAAGGGCCTTATCTCAACAGGGTGCTGCAGAGTATTTTTGGGAAATTCTTGTTCGCCCGTTTCAGTGAGCGTCTCGGCGTGACGTAAGGCGCTCTTAAGGGAGTTGCGAGCGGCTCTCGCTTAGTTTAGGTGGATCTCGTGCTGGGTGGCCGCTCAGCGATCGGATAGCCGCCGCATATTTGAGGCCGATTGATCGGCCGGTTCGGCCGACTTGCTTCCGTCGGCTTACCGGCAGGTTGCAGAGTAAAGCGGCCGACGGATGAGACAATAGCGCGCCGCACCCCGTCGCCCCCACCATGATCTTCACCGTCCAGCACGAAACCCTCTACCGCTACAGCGTGCCGGTCGGGCTTGCGCAGCACGTGCTGCGGCTCGAGCCGCGGCCGGGCGACTGCCGCCCGGTGGCGCGCGAGTTGCTGATCGAGCCACTGCCGACCGTGCTCAGCCGCGAGCCGGACGAGGCCGGCAACCAAGTGGTTCGGGTCGACTTCTCGGGCATGAGCAGCCTGCTGTCGGTGATCAGCCGCTTCACGGTCGAGACCTTCACGCCGCTGCTGCTGCCGGTCGGCACGCTGCCCGCGCTGCCGTGGACGCCGTGGGCCGACGACGCGCTCGCGGCCTGCCTGTTCGAGCCGCAGCCCGATGCGGCGGTATCGGACTTTGCCTGGGGCATTGCGGGCCGGACCGGCTTCGAGGCCATCGCCTTTCTCGATGCCTTGTGTGATGCCCTCTACCAGCGCACCGACCGGCGCGTGCGCATCGACGGCGACGCGCAGTCGCCAGTGCAGACGCTGGCGACTGCGGTCGGGGCCTGCCGCGACGTGACGGTGCTGTTCATGGCCGCCTGTCGCAGCCTGAACATCCCCGCCCGTTTCGTCAGCGGCTACCAGGCGCAGGCCGAGACCCGCGACGGCCTGCGCTTCCTGCACGCCTGGCCCGAAGTGCACCTGCCCGGCATCGGCTGGCGCGGCTGGGATCCGACCCACGGAAGGCGCGTCGGCGACGACCACGTCGCCTTGTGCGCAGCGCCGCGCCAGGCCGGGACGATGCCGGTGGAAGGCGGCTTCTACGCCAATGGCGTGACCGCGACGCTGGACTGCCGGGTCGAGATTGCCACCCGGGCGCAGTAGCCGCCACACACCCTTCGTACTTGGCGCGGCTGCGAGCGCCGCCATCCCGCGCACACCCCGGAATCCCAGTCGGCCGCTGTCAGGTTCGCCGACTCCGCCCCGTCAGATCACTGAACAGGACACCGGGAGGAAGATCGCGCCATGAACATGCCACGCCATGAAACCGAGGGGTCGCCGGTCAGGATCGTCGTCTATCGCTGGGCCGGCGCCTGGGGCCCGTTTCGCGTCAACATCCCCTGCGGCGAGTGCGCGCTGACCCGCGACGTGATCATTGACACGCTGGCCCACGAACTCGACGGCGTCGCGGTCGAACTCGACGTGCGGGACTGGCTCAGCGAGTGGTGGCGGCCGCTGATGCGGGGTGGCTGGCACGCGCCGATCGTGATGGTCGCGGGCAAGGTCGTCAGCCAGGGGCAGGCGCTCAACCGCGGGCTGCTGACCCAGGCGGTGATCGACGCGGCGGCGGCCAAGACGTCGGTTACCGGCAACCACCTCTTCGGCAAGGCCGGCTGTCCGCACTGCGAGCGCGCCAAGCGCGATCTCGCCGAGGCCGGCATCGACGCCACCTACCACGACGTGGTGCGCGACCCCCGAGCGCTGTACGAGATGCTGGCGCGGGTCAAGCCGATCATCGGGCCGAAGACGCCGGTGACGGTGCCGCAGATCTGGCTCGACGGCGCCTATGTCGGCGGCGCCGACCAGCTCTCGCAATTGCTCCACTGGTCGGTCGAACCCAATCCGGAGCGTGGCCGCAATTCGCTGTCACCGGCCCGCGTCGCGACCAGCGCCGGTTAGCCAGCGCTCACAGCGAATTCAGGTAGGCGACGAGGTCGCCGGCTTCGTCGTCGGTCAGTTGCAGCCCGAGCCGGGCATCGTAGCGCCGCACCACCGCATCGAGGCTGGCCGCCGAGCCGTCGTGGAAATACGGCGGGTGCTGCCACAAGGCCCGCAGCGGCGTGCTGCGGTACCGGCCGGTGGCGGAGCGGCTGGCGTAGCTCGGCATTTCGGGCTCGGCCATCGAATCGGCGGCCGGGTGCAGGCGCTGGTTGGCGTCGGTCAGCAGCGGCCCGGCGTGGCAGCCGGCACAGCCGGCCTTGCCGCCAAACAGTTGCGCTCCGCGGGCGGCCGCGGCGGCATCGAAGCTGCCCGGCGGCGGCGCCGGCGCGGCCAGCGAGAGTTGGTAGGCCTGCAACGCCGCCAGCTTGTCGGAGACCCGATCGTCGCTGCCATTCTGCACTTCGAGATTGAGCCGCGGCTCGACGAATCGGCCATGGCCACCCATTTCGACCACGGCGACGTAGTGGTTCCAATAACGGATCTCGTCGCCATCGCCGGTGTACGTGATGCTGCGAACGCCGGCAAGACCATAGGCCGGCGGGATCAGCACCGGGCCATCGAGGCCGTCCACGTTGAAGCGCGGATCGAAGCGCCCCTTGCCCCAGCCCCCATAGACCGCACGGCTGGCTGGGTCCAGTTCCGGTGACAGCGCGACGATGGCGCCGGGGTCGAGGTCGCGATTGGGCCAACCGTCGAGGCGATGGCCGATGCCCGGCGCGAAGCTGTCGTCGACGGTCGAGTGGCACAGTGCGCAGGTGATGCCGATCCGGGTCAGCCGGGTCACACCGCTGACCTGCTCGACCGAGCCGCGGATGCCGACCACCGCGTCGAGCCCGATCAGTGCGAGTGTCGTCGCCGGACTGGCGAGGTCGACCGCGCCGCTGGCGATCGCCTCGCGCAGGTCGTCCGGCAAGGCATCGACATCGACCTTGAGGCCGACGGCCAGCGCGGTTTGCGGATCGACCGACGTCTCGATCACTTCGTGCAGGCGCAGCGTGTCGCTCCAGAAGGTCTCGTCGCCGAAGGTGTCGTGGCGGAAGATCTCGCGGCCCTGCTCGATCCGGGCGGCCTCATCGTCCGACGAGCCGCCGCAGGCCGCCAGACTCGTCGCCAGCATCAGGGCCAGCGCGCGACGCAGGCCGTGCGGCACCGACGACGACCGCTGGCCCGCACGCCCGGCGGGGCGATTGCAGGTACTTCCTATGCATTGATCCGTGCTCATGATGGTTCTCCATCGCGATTTGGGAAATGTCTACGCCGGCTGCACTCAGGCGACGAAGGCGGCCGGCACCGGCGGCTCGCCGATGGCCTGGCGCAGCACGGCCCAGTGCATCGCCTCGTCGCCGAGGATGCTGGCGGCGGCATGGGCCAGCTCGCGGTTGTCGAAGCGCGGCACCGCCGCCAGGTAGGCGCTCACCGCGCCCTGCTCGAGACCGGCGGCAAGGCGCAGCACATCGGCTTCGCTGGCCAGCGCATCGGTCGCGAAGTGGTGGTCTGCAGCCGGCGTCGCGGCCGTGCCGCCGAGGTGACCGACGGTCTGCTCGAGCAGCGCGGCGTGGGCCCGGTGGTGGCCCTGGAACTGCAGCGCCAGCGCCTTCGACGCCGGCCGCAGCAGACCGCTGTCGGCACCGAGCTGGTAGGCGGCGATCGCCCGGTGCTCGGCCTGCAGCGCGCCGTTGAGGATCCGGATGTCGGCCGCGACGTTGCCGGCGCTCTCCGGCTGGCGCGCGGCGAGCGCCACGCGCCCACCGAGCAGCGCGACCGCGGCGGCGGACAGTTTGAGGCCGTTGGCGACGAAAAGACGCCGCGCGGGGCGGGCCAATGTCGAAACAGGCAGGTTGGGATGGGTCATGGCAGTCTCCTTGCTTCGGGTCGAACGGACCCCCGGTGCGGCGTGTGGCGCGCACCCTGGGGCAGTACCGGGTTGTGGGGAATGGGCGGGTACGCAGCCCCGCCGGGTTCAGCCGGGCGGCGGCAGTACCAGACCGAGGCGCCGATGCACGGCCGCCACCAGGCGGTCGCAGCGGGCGCCGTCGAAGGCGAAGAAATCGTCGATGCCGGCGCCGATCTCGCGGCCGATCGCTTCGCGCAACTGATGGCGGGCGCGCGACAGCGCAGTCTTGACGGCGCCTTCGGACATGTCCAGGCAGCGGGCGGTCTCGGCCACGTCCAGGCCCTCGACGGCGCGCAGCATGAAGACCGATCGGCAGCCGTCGGGCAGGCCATCGATCGAGGTCTCGATCAGGCGACCGAGTTGCCGGCGCATCGCGATCGCCTCAGGCGTGTCGAAGGCCGGTGCGGCTTGCTCGCCGGTGCCATCCGCGGCCGCCGGCACGGTTTCGCGCGCGGCCCGCCGCCGCAGCCGAGCGAGGGCTTCATTGGCGACGATGCGGGTCAGCCACGACGCCAGGCTCGATTCGCCGCGAAAGCGGTCGAGGGCGTGATAGGCGCGAATGTAGCCGTCCTGCACCGCATCCTCGGCTTCGGCGTCGTCCCGCAGAATGCTGCGGGCGGTTCGGAACAGGCGACGGTTGTTGGCCCGCATCAGGCGTTCGAAGGCAGCGGGCCGGCCGGCGAGCACCTCGCCCACCAACAAGCGGTCGTGCTGTCGAAGCTCGGTGCGGCAGGGGTCGGTGGTGGTCATCGTCGTGCTCCCGGTGGCTGTCCTTGCCCATTGGATGCGGCAACCGCCGCCGAGGTTACAGGCGGGCGAGCCGACGGCTTCAGGAGGCTTCCGCCATCGGCGGACCGTCGACCCGCCGGAACCAGCCCTCGAACACGCTGTATAGGCCGAAGGCCATCAGGCCGCAGCCCATCGTGCCGAGCAACACCATGCCGAATCGCTGGCGGGCCAGGTGTTGCAGCACTTCACGCAGTCCGCCGGCTTCGCTGGGATCGTGGGTGAGTCCGGCCCAGGCCAGCAACGCGCCGACCAGGATCAGCGCCAGCCCGCGCGAGACCAGCCCGAACTTGCAGATCGGCGCAAGCCAGCGATGGGCGGCGGGCGAGACCACGAAGCGGTCCGAGTAGCGTCGCCCGAGACTCGCCAGCAGATGCGCGACGCCGGCCGCGGCGACGCCACATCCGCCGGCGATGATCCACCACGGCCCGCCCGGCCAGCCGAGCGCGGTCGCCGCGAACGCCTTCGCCGACTGTCCGGCATCGCCGCCCGAATCGAATGGATGCGAGGCCAGGTAGGCGGCGAAGATCGCCAACCCGGTATGGCTCAGCGCGCTGACGAAGAAGCCGGCGCGCAGGCCCGCGGCCCGCCAGCCCGCGCCACGGCGGTCCACGTCGAGAATGGCCTGGCACATGCGCCAGATCGCGTAGCCGATGAGGCCGGCGGCGAGCAACCAGAGGGTGGCGGTGCCGGCCGGTGAACCCAGCAGATGGATTAGCGCATCGCGCGAATCGGCGGTGGCGCCGCCGAGCCCGAGGGCACGCAGCAACGCGAGCCCACCGACGATCAGATAGAGCAGGCCGCGGGCGACGTAGCCGAACTTGGCGACGAACACCAGCCACGCCGGCGCACGACTGCGTCGCAGCGCGCGGGCGGCGTCGTCGATCACATCGGGGAATGCCGGATCCTTGCCCAACTCGACTCCTGCGGCCACGGGCCGAAATGCCCGGCTCGCATAGGTTCGAGACCACTCGGTCGGACAGCCGTTCCGCCGGTCGCCGGCCGCGCGCACAGCAACGCCTCGGCCCGGATGCACCCGCGCCATGCCCTGTCGCGATCGGCGCGGCTCGCGTGGGGCACGCCATCCACCGAGTGCTGGCGCCAGCGCTTCGGCCCGTCGGATCAGGCCACCTCGAGCGTCTCTGCGATGCGCCAGCCCTCGGCCAGGGCGTGGGCGCGCAGGCGGTCGTCGGGGCGCACCGCGACCGGCTCGGTGACATAGCTCAACAGCGGCAGGTCGCTGATCGAGTCGCTGTAGAAGCCGCTCCACGCCAGCGAGTTCCAGTCGAGCCCACGCCGGGCAAGCCAATGGCCGACAAGGCGGACCTTGCCGAAGCCATGGCAGGGTTCGCCGTCGATGTCGCCGGTGTACTGCTGGCCGGCGCGTGCGGCGCGACTGGCGATCAGCGCGTCGAGTCCGAGGGCCCGAACGAACGGCACGGCGACGACGTCGCTGGTGTTGGTCACCAGGCAGCAAGTGTCGCCACGTTCGCGGTGACGGGCCACCAACGCACGGGCATCCGCCGGCAACTCGGCGGGCAGCACCTCGGCCTCGAAGCGGATCTGCCAGGCGGCGACCTCGTCCACCCGGCGGCGGGCGAGCGGCGCCAGCGCGCAGGCATGGGTGCCGGCCACGTCCATGACGCCGGCCACGTACAGGCGGCAGCAATCCAGATAGGCCTCGTCGCGGCCGGCTTCGATGTCGCCGCGCGCGACCAGGTCGCGCAGCCAGACCAGCGTGCTGTCGAACGGGATCAGGGTGTGATCGAGATCGAACAGGGCGAGGCGCATCACAGCCGGCCGACCAGCCGCGCCGGCACTGCCCCGCGCAAGGCGTTGCTCACCAGCATCGCTTCGGCCCGTTCGAGATCCGCGAGCGACAGCGATCGTTCGCAGGCGCCGAATCCGGGGTCGTCGAGCAGCACGCCGCGCATCACGCCGGGCAATAGGCCGTCGCGCAGCGGCGGGGTGTACCAGCGCCCGTCGAGCCGCGCGAAGACGTTGCTGCGCGCGCCCTCGGCGAGCCGTCCGTCGCGATTGGCGAAGAGCACATCGAAGGCACCGCGGTCGACCGCGCCGCGCAGGGCACGGTCGTAGGCAGACCGTCGCGTGGTCTTGTGGCCGAGCAGAGGATCGCTCGGGTCGAGCCGTTCGGCGGCCAGCAGCAGGCCGACGCAGCCGTCGGCATCGGTCAGCAATTCGTCGAGCGGTGCCAGTACCAGATCGATGCGACCGTCGTGGTGCAGTGCCAGCCGCATGCGCATCGGGCCGGTCTGGGCGAGCGCCTCGGCCTCGGCCTGCACCAGTGCCCGCGCGCGGCCGACGTCGCACTCGAACCCAAGCTTCGCGGCGCTGGCGGCGAGCCGGCCAAGATGGCGTTCGAGGTGGCGCACGCCCTCGCCGCGGCGGACATGCATGGTCTCGAACAACTGGAAGCCGGGGTCGAGCCCGGTCAGGAAGCGGGCCTTCAGCGCGCACTCCTCGAATTCCTCGGCGGCGCGGCTGTCGATCGTGATGCCGGCGCCGATGCCGAGACGCCCCCGCCCGGGGCCGGCGTCGCGGCAGGCCAGCGTCAGCGTGCGGATCGCCACCGACAGGCAGAAGTCACCGCAGGCACGCCCGGCCGGCGGGGCGTCGAGCCAGCCGATGGCGCCGGTGTAGAGGCCCCGCGGCGTGTCTTCGAGGGCAGCGATGATCTGCATCGTGCGGTGCTTCGGTGCTCCGGTGATCGATCCGCACGGGAAAAGCGCCCGCATCAGATCCGCGAAGCCGGTGCCGGGCGGTAGCCGGGCGTCGATGGTCGAGGTCATCTGGAACACGGTCTGGTAGGGCTCGACCGCAAACAGGGCCGGTACCGTCACGCTGCCGGTCTCGGCGATGCGGCCGAGGTCGTTGCGCAGCAGGTCGACGATCATCAGGTTCTCGGCGCAGTTCTTGGCGTCCTCCGACAGCATCCGGGCAATTTCGCTGTCGCCCTCGGCGACCCGCGCGCGCGACGCCGTGCCCTTCATCGGCCGCGCCGACAGCCGGCCATCGTGGTGCTCGAGGAACAATTCCGGCGAACACGACAGCACGTGGCTCGGCCCCTCGCCCGGTGGCAGCGCGATGAAGGCGCCGAAGCGCACCGGCTGGCGGGCGCGCAGGCGGCGGTAGAGCGCCACCGGCGAACCGAAGGTGGCGAAGTCGAGGCGGTAGGTGTAATTGACCTGATAGGTCTCGCCGGCGGTGATCGCTGCGTGGATCTTCGCGATCGCCTGCTCGAAGGCGGCGCGATCCACGCTCGGCACCAGGTCGAGGGCACCGGCCGGCGCCGGCCCGCCGCCCGCCTGGCGTTCCATGTCGTCGCCGTCCCCCGCCTCGCAGCGAGCCAGCCAGGCCGACGCAGCGGCCTCGTCGAGCAGCGCGAAATGTTCGAACAACAGGAATCGCAGGCTGCCGGCGTCGGCCTCGGCAATCGCCTCGTGGCCGGCAGCGAGCAGGCGGGCACCCCACTCGTAGTCGGCCAGCACCACCGCGTGCAGGCCTTCGCCGAGGGCGGCGTCGAGCGCCACACAGACCGCGTCGAGGTCGGTCGGATCGTTGCAGCGCAGTTCGCGCCGAAAGCCGGTGTAGAGCCGGCTGGTCGGCGCCGCCGGGGTTGCGGCGCAGTCGTCGAGCAGGGCGAAGCAGTCCATGGCGCGGAGTCTAACCGGGCCGCAGCCGCGGCCCCGTGGAAACGGGCTCAGGTGCTCCAGTCGTCCATGTCGTGGCGGACGACGTGGCGGTTGGCGATCAGTTCGTCGATCGTCGGCTGGTTGGCCAGGGCGCGCCGGATCGCCAGCTTGGTGGCCTCGTAGTTGGTGCGGTACATGTCCTTCTTGTCGAGGTTCGGATGCTTGGCGCAGCCGGGATCGATCCACACCAGGCTGATGATGCACAACGCATCGACCTGATCGCGAGGGATCACCCCTTCGATCACGCAGTCGAGCACCGCGTCGGCGGTGGCCGCCTGCACGACGCCGCCGAACAGATCGATGTTGGCCATGTCCTTCAACGTGACCTTGGGCACCATGATCGTCGCCGGCCGCACCATCTGGTTGCAGGCGCGGATCGCGAACATCGCGGTGTGGCCCTTGGTCTGCGCCATCATGTTGGCGAAGGCCTGACCGACCGGGCCGTCGGCGCGGCCGATCAGGATCTCCGGCATGGCGTCGGTGCATTGCCCGTCGGCGGCCAGCACCGTGGCCTCGCCGGCATGGAAGACGTACTGCTCGCTCATGGTTTCTCGCGCTCCTGCGCAGGTGATATGCGGGATGGGTGTGGGGCTCAGGCCGGCAGCAGCCACTCGCCCTTGCCATCGACGGCGAGATCGCCGACGACGCGCCCGGGCAGGCGGCCGCCGAGGCCGTCGAAAGCGCCGCCGAACGGCGCCAGACTGCGGGCCAGCAGGGCCCAGAACACGCCGATGTCGTGGGCGGTCGGCGAGAAGGTATCCGGCACGCGGGGCTTGTCGCCGGCGAACACCAGCGTGCCGCGGCGCATGCCGAATGCCGGATGCTCGCCCACCGCAGCGCCCACCGCGATGGTGCCGGCGACCATGCGCGAGGCGAGGAAGTCGCCGACTGCACCGTGGACCACCGCGGTACCACGGCGCATGCGGTCGCCGAAGCGCGCGCCGGCGTCGCCGCGCACCACCAGCACGCCACCGCGCATGCCGTCGGTCGCGCCCGGCAGCGACGATGCGGCGAAATCGCCGACATCACCACCGATCTCGATGCGGCCGCCGGCCAGCGCGCAGGCGGCGAGCAGACCGGCGTCGCCGTCGACCCGGATCTCGCCGGCCGTCATCTCGGCGCCGAGGTAGTCGCCCACCGGACCGTCGACGACGATGCGACCGCCATCCATGCCGCGGCCGATGCCGTGCAGGCGGCGGCAGTCGCCCTCGATGCGCAGCTCCGGACCGTCGCCGCCGCGCGCGACGACCTCGAACAGTTCGCCCAGTTCGACCGTCTCCCGACCCAAGGGCAGGGCAGTACGTGCCAGCTCATCGGCGGTAAGCCCGGCGACGCGGCCCGGCGACACCGCCGCGAAATCGATACCCAGATCGGGGATGCTGCGCTGGCGCAGCAGCCAGGCAGTCGTCATGTTCCGCCCTCCCCGCCATGCAGCCGATGCAGGTGGAAGTGGAAGGGCCCGAGCTTGCCGCCGTAGTTGCCGGCCGAGATGCGCACCACGCCGGCGGCACTGCCACGCCCGACGATCGCGGCCATGCCGGCGCGGGTGGCGGCGGCGACGTCGGCATCGGTCAGGCCGTCGATGACGATCTCCATCACGCAGCGTACCTCGTCGGTAAGTTCGGTCTTCTTCGCCAGCGGCGTCAGCGCCGGACAGAAGGCGTCGTTGGTCGAGGCCATCAGCGCCGGGTACTTGGAACCGACCTTCGAGCCGGAGCGCACGACCCCGCCCGGAAATGGCATGATCACGTTCGGCACGCGCCGCATCGCCGCCACGCCGGCCTCGGCGGCAGCCAGCGCCGACGCGGTGTCGCGGCCGAGGATCAGCAGGTTGCCGCCGCCCACGCCCTTGACCACTGGCGTCGTCTCCTCGGCGACGAACTCGCCGTCCATCACCGGCACGCGCCAGTAGCGCTTGCCGTCGATCATCTTCGAAATCTGCCAGCCGTCGCCGAAGAAGCGCAGATTGCGACCCAGCGCGATCGGCTCGCCGTCGTCGAGGCCGGCGAAGATCGCCGTGGTCGGGCAGGTCAGCACGCACTGGCCGACCCGACGCTCGACCTGCTTGGCGAGTTCCTTGCCGGACATCGCGAAGATCAGCACCGACACCCCGGGCCGGCCGTCCGGCGTCTCGTCGGGCGACAGCGTGCGCTCGATGCCGGCCTCACAGCCGCAGGCAATCACCGAGGTGGCGAAGCCGGTCATGGCGACCGCGGCGTTCGCGGCCCAGTTGGCATCGAAGGCGGTGATGAGGAGCCGGGTCGCCTTCATCGGGAAGGCTTCGGCGAAGGTGTCGTCGATGACGACACCGTTGTCGATGATCGGCTCGGCCATCAATCGCCCCCCCCGGCCGAGCACGGCACCACATGAACCTTGCCGCAGCGGCTGCATTCGGCCAGTTCGTCGCGGCTGATCGCCAGATGCTCGAAACGCACGCTGCCGTGGGCATCGTGATGGGCCTTCAGGTGCTTCTCGACGGTCCGGTCGAACGCCGGCTCGACGACGTGGGTGGCACCGACCGGCGACGCCGTGATGCGGCCTCGGTGGGCGACCCGCAGGCCGTCCTTGAAGACATGCTCCGGCGTCGTGAACATCGTCTCGGCGTCGCCCGCCTCGCGATACACCGCGATGTCGGCCGCCGCACCGGACGCCAGGTGACCGCGGTCGGCGAGGCCGAGCAGACGGGCCGGCCCGGCGCGGGTCATGATCGCGATCTCGTCGAG
>JAGRFY010000034.1 GCA_020445765.1 Rhodocyclaceae bacterium
CCGCCGATTGATGCAATGCAATATCCTGGCCAGCCCATCCAAGAGCAACCCGTCGATCCCACGAAATCATTGAGTTGCCTGACGTATTTCAACAGATCTGCGCAATTGACGGCTCATCGGATTGGCTGCTCGGCGGGCCTACCTGCCCTAGAGTGGTGCATGCTCGCCCAGAATTGTGCTGCAATGCAACATCTGCTATTCAGGCGAACTCAGCCCGCTTCCGGGCATCGCCCGGCCACGCGCGGCGCAACAAAACCCAACAGGTCGTCGATGAAGCGCGAGGCGCGCCACAAGTGCGGAGAATGGTCGACGTCCTCATAGACCTCGAGCCGGGCATCGCGGATCGCGTCGCGTACGTAGGCGGCCGTCTCCGCGGTGTAGAAGTTGCTTCGCCCACCATAGACCAGCAGCACCGGCACGTCGATTTCGGGCAGCACGTCGCGGAAATCGGCCGCGGTCAGGCTGGCCCAGCAGTCGATCAGCGGTGCCGGCGCCAGCCGGCGCATGCGCTGGCGAAAAGCCTCGATGCCATCGCCGTTCTCGAGATAGCGTTGCCGTGCCCGCGGATCGAGACCATCGGCGCCGAGGCGCAGCACCGCTTCGGCGAAATCCCGCTCGAGGGCCCGCATGAACACCGCATTGCGCTCCCAATTGAAATCCCCGTAGATGCCCTTGTCCCAGCAATCGTCGGTCACCAGCTTGGGCGACTGGTCGATGACCACCGCCGCAGCGACCCGCGCGCTGCCGAAGTCGCGGAGGTATTGCCAGAGGGTCAGGGCACCCATCGAATGGCCGACCAGGGTCACAGCCCGCAGATCGAGCCGGCTCATCAGATTGTCGAGATCGCGGGCCATGCGCTCGACGGTCGCGACCGTTTTCGTCTGCAGCGCATGACCGCCGTGGGCCCGAGCGTCCCAGCGCACGACCCGGTGCCGCGCGGCGAAGGCCTCGACGAAGGGATTCCAGTCCCGGTGGGTCGATGTCCAGCCATGCAGCAGGACCAGCGGCGGACCGTCACCGTCGTCGCGAAAATGGATGGTCTCGCCATCGTCGGCATTGAAGGATTCCATTGGGGCGTACCTCTATACACATTCTTGTGCACTGCAGTATAGAGGCTCGATCCACGATTGGCAGTTACGGAATGCTCGCCGCTGCAACGCATCACGCCGGCGACCGGAGCAGAAGCAGCCCGAGCCGGCCTCGCCGGTCCGGGCTACAGGTCGAAGCCGCCGTCGCGCGGGTAGATGTAGCTCTGGCTGGTGCGCAGCACGACGCCGTCTCGGAAGTGCACGTTGAAGCGGGTCTCGATGCCGGGACCGGTGTTCTCGATGTTCCAGTCCCACACTTCCTCGTCGGACAGCACGAAGTACTCGACGGAGCGATGAACGCCGAGCCTGCGGCTGACCTCGGCCTTGCCCATGCCGGGCTCGATCTTGAGCCGGTTGTCGAGCGACAGTGCGTCGCTGACGCCGACCAGGCGACCTTCGGCGTCGAGCTTGACCATCCAGCACACCGTTCCCCACGGCTGGCTTGCGTATTCCAGCGTGCTGCCCCCGTCCGCATCCTGCCACCGGCGCGTCGGCGCACCGGCCGTGGCCACGACCTCGGCTTCGGTGGCCTGTCCGGCCGGCAGCGTCAGCAGTGGCGGCCGGTAGGCACAGGCGGCAAGCATCAGGCTCAGGCAAAGGGCGGGCAGCTTCCAGTCCATGGTCGGCTCCTCGAGAGCACCTCGGCACTGCGAACCGCATCCGGTGCCGGTGGTCGGATCAGTGGGTCACACGATAGGACAATGCCGGATTGGGTTCCATTCCCGACTTCCGTCGGCTGCCGTCGAACGGCAGCGCGAGAATCCGGCGCGCCGTCGCAGGCCCGGGCGACGCGGGCAGCAAGAGGTGGCAATGAGCGATCGAACCGAGGCTACGGACGGATCTGGCCGGCGCCTGCAGCGATGGCTCGGCGTCGACGCCGCCGAATGCCGGACTACCTTGCTCTCGGCCCTGCTGTTCTGCACGCTGCTGGCCAGCTACTACCTGATGCGTCCGCTGCGCGACGAGCTCGCGGTCGATGCCGGCACGGGCAAGCTGGCATGGACCTTTACCGCCACCTTCGTCGTGATGCTGCTTGCGGTGCCCTTGTTCGGCTGGCTGCTGAGTCGCTTCCCGCTGGCCCGGGTATTGCCGGGAATCTATCTGTTCTTCGCCGCCAGCCTGCTCGCCTTCGCCGCGCTGCTGGTCCTGCCCGCTACCGCAGCGCTGGCCGGCCCGGCCTTCTTCGTCTGGGTCAGCGTCTTCAACCTGTGTGTCGTCTCGGTGTTCTGGTCGCTGATGGCCGACCTCCACTCGCCGCAGGCGGCGGCGCGCCTGTTCGGCCTGATCGCTGCCGGCGGCAGCATCGGTGCCGTCGCCGGCCCGCTGCTGGCAATCGCCCTGATCGACCATCTGGGGCGCGGCGTCCTGCTGCCGACCGCAGCCACGCTGCTCACCATCGCGGCAATCCTGCTGGTGGCATTGCGCCAGCACGGGGATCCGCAGGGCGCGCGACAGTCCCTCGGCGGCCATCCGCTGCAGGGCGTGAAGGCGGTCCTGCAGCAGCCCTACCTGCTCGGCATCTGCGGCTGGCTGCTGCTCTACAGCGGTACCTCGACCCTGCTCTACTTCAGCCAGACCGAGATCGTCGGACAAGCAATCGCCGACCGCAACGAACGCACCCAGCTGTTCGCGGCAATGGACCTCGCGGTCAACAGCCTGACCCTGCTCGGCCAGATCCTGCTCACCGGCCGCATTCTCAGCCGCTTCGGCAGCGGCGCCGGCCTCGCCGTGCTGCCGCTGGTGAGCCTTGCCGGCTTCGCGCTGCTGGCGCTGTCGCCGAGCCTGGCGGTGATCGTCGGCGTCCAGGTGGTGCGCCGCGCCGCCAACTTCGCGCTCGCCCGCCCAGCCCGGGAAACCCTGTTCACGGTGGTCGGCCGCGACGAGCGCTTCAAGGCCAAGAACCTGATCGACACCGTGGTCTATCGTGGCGGTGACGCGCTGAGCGGCTGGCTGCACAGCGCGCTGCAGGCCCTCGGCCTCGCGGTCGCCGGCATCGCCACCGTCGCGCTGCCGCTGGCCGCCGCCTGGCTGGCGCTGTCGGCCGGCCTCGGCGCCAGCCACCGCCAACGCAGCCGATCCGCGGAGGAACACACATGAGCCACGACCCCGTCTCCCGACCCCGCCGCCGCTGCCTCGCTGCCCTCGCTGGCGGCGCGCTGCTCGGTGGATTCCCGCTGGCCCGCGCCGACGACAGCGTCGGCGGGCAGATCGCAAGCCGGCCTATCCCAACGACCGGCGAACGGCTTCCGGTGATCGGCCTGGGCACCTACCGCAGCTTCGACATCGCCGACACCGAGACCGAAAGTGCGCCGGTGCGCGAAGTGTTGCGCCGCTTCGTCGATGGCGGCGGCCGGCTGGTCGACAGCTCGCCGATGTACGGGCGCTCGGAGGCCACGGTCGGGCGGCTGGCACACGAACTCGGGGTCGGCGATCGGCTGTTCCACGCCAGCAAAGTGTGGATTCGCGGCCGCCACGAAGGAATCGATCAGATGGCGCGGAGCTTCGCCCGAATGCGGATCGAAAGGATGGACCTGATGCAGGTGCATAACCTGCTGGACGCCGACACCCATCTGGAGACGTTGCGCGCGTGGAAACGCGAGGGCCGGATCCGCTATCTCGGCGTCACCCACTACCACGCCGGGGCCTACGACGAACTGGCGGCGACACTCGAGCGCGGCGGCCTCGATTTCGTCCAGCTCAACTATTCGCTCGCCGAGCCCGAAGCCGACCGTCGGTTGCTGCCATTGGCCGCCGATCTCGGCATCGCGGTGATCGTCAACCGACCCTTCGCCAAGGGTGCCCTGTTCCGGGCGGTGCGCGGATACGCCTTACCGCCGTGGGCGGCAGATTACGGTGCCACGACCTGGGCCCAGCTCTTCCTCAAGTTCATCCTCGGCCACCCGGCGGTGACCTGCGTGATTCCGGCGACCGGCAATCCCGAGCATCTCGTTGACAACCTGGCCGCCGGCACGGGCCGAATGCCTGATCCGTCCGAACGAAAGCAAATCGCCGCGCGCTTCGCCGACTTGTAGTCGGCCCACCTGCGATCCGGCTCGCGCCCACGCCGATCCGCAGCTACGCTAGCCAGCCGACGACCGCGCTCCACAGCAGCACCACCGCGGCGATCAGGCTGCCGGCGGCCAGCACCATTGCCAGTGCGCCGACCCGTGGATCATGCCGGCTGCACTGCGCTGCCCGCCGCTGGCGGGCGATGATCGCAACGGCCAGGGCGCCGAAGCCGAGACCGGCCACCAGCAGCAGCGCCGGGTTCACCGTTCGCCCCGTTCGCGGCGAGACGGCCGCTGACCGGTCGGCTTGGCAGCGCTGCGCCGGGTGCCGACCGGCGTCGCGCTGCGCCGAGGGGGCGGCCCCTCGCCGGCGCGCGGCCGGGGCACGAGGTGCCCCGGGCCGTTGCCGATCAGCTCGGCGCGACCCATGCGCCGCAGCGCCTCGCGCAGCAGCGGCCAGTTGTCGGGGTCGTGGTAGCGCAGGAAGGCCTTGTGCAGACGCCGCTGGCGACCGCCGCGCACGATCGTGACCGGCTCACCGCCGCGGCGCAGCGTCCGCAGCGGGTTGCGCCCGCTGGCCCACATGGCGGTTGCCAGCGCCATCGGCGTCGGCAGGAAGTTCTGCACCTGGTCGACGCGAAAGCCGTGGCCCTTCAGCCACAGCGCCAGATTGAGCATGTCCTCGTCGCTGGTGCCCGGATGGGCGGCGATGAAATACGGCACCAGGTGCTGCTTCTTGCCGGCAGCCTTCGAGAAACGCTCGAACATCTCGCGAAAGGCCTCGAAACTGCCGATGCCCGGCTTCATCATCTTCGACAGCGGACCGTCCTCGGTATGCTCGGGCGCGATCTTGAGCAGGCCGCTGACATGGTGGGTGACCAGTTCGCGCACGTACTCCGGGTCGCGCACGGCGAGGTCGTAGCGCAGGCCGGAGCCAATCGTCACACGCTTGACGCCGGGCACCTGGCGCGCCTTGCGGTAGAGCGCGGTCAACGGCCCGTGGTCGGTGCCGAGGTTCTCGCAGATGCCCGGATAGACGCAGGACAGGCGTCGACAGGCGCGCTCGATGGCCGGGTCCTTGCAGGCCAGCCGGTACATGTTGGCGGTCGGCCCGCCGAGGTCGGTGATGGTGCCGGCGAAGCCCGGCGTGCGGTCGCGAATGTCCTCGATCTCACGCAGGATCGAGGCCTCGGAGCGGCTCTGGATGATGCGCCCCTCGTGTTCGGTGATCGAGCAGAAGGTACAGCCGCCGAAACAGCCGCGCATGATGTTCACCGAGAACTTGATCATCTCCCAGGCCGGGATATGGGCCTCGCCATAGCTCGGATGGGGCCGCCGCGCATAGGGCAGGCCGTAGACGAAGTCCATTTCCTCGGTGGCCAGCGGCACCGGCGGGGGATTGAGCCAGAGATCGCGCTCGCCGTGAGCCTGGACCAGGGCACGGGCGTTGCCGGGATTCGACTCCAGGTGCAGCGTGCGGGAGGCGTGCGCGTAGTGCACCGGGTCCGCGCTGACCAACTCGAACGAGGGCAGCCGCACCACGCTCCGGGCGCGCTCGGCCTGCCGGCGCGCAATCCGTTCGGCAGCCGGCACCAGGCGCACCGGTTGCGCGCCGTCGGCGGCGAGGCGGCGCGTCGGCTCGGCCGCATAGGGGTCGGGATGAGGGTCGATCGGCCCCGGCCGGTCCACTTCGCTCGAGTCGATCTCGATCCAGTCGTCCGCCGGTCGCCAGCCACGCCGGGTCATGAAGGCGGTGCCGCGCAGATCGCGGATCTCGTCGATCGCTTCACCGCTGGCGAGGCGGTCGGTCAACGCCACCAGGGCGCGCTCGGCATTGCCATACACCAGCAGTTCCGCCTTGGCATCGACCAGCACCGAGCGCCGCACCTTGTCGGACCAGTAGTCATAGTGGGCGATCCTGCGCAGGCTGGCCTCGATGCTGCCGATCACCACCGGTACGCCGGCGAAGGCCTCGCGCGCCCGCTGCGCATAGACCACCACGGCGCGATCGGGACGACGACCGGCTTCGCCACCGGGGGTATAGGCATCGTCACTGCGGATGCGGCGATCCGACGTGTAGCGATTGACCATCGAGTCCATGTTGCCGGCGGTGATGCCGAAATAGAGGCGCGGCCGGCCCAGCGCGCGAAAAGCGTCGGCAGAGCGCCAGTCCGGCTGGCTGATGACACCGACGCGGTAGCCCCGGGCCTCGAGCAGGCGGCCCACCAGCGCCATGCCGAAGCTCGGGTGGTCGATGTAGGCATCGCCGCTGACCAGCACCACGTCGCAACAGTCCCAGCCGAGTGTGCTCATCTCCGCCCGCGAAGTGGGCAGGAACGGCGCCGCGGGCGGCGGCTGGCGCAGGTGGATCGGCTCGGCGGTGGTCATCCACCGATTATATCCGACCAACCTGGTCAACTACTGTCCGTCGTACGATGTCTCAGGGCAAGGGTTTGACCGACCGGCTGGTCTTGACCACCACGCCGGCCGCATCGAAATGGACATTGAAGAAGGTCTGTTCCAAGTGCTCGGCCGGAATCTGCCAGTCCCACACCACCTCGGCGCCATCCTTGAACCGTTCCTCCGAGCGCTGGCGGCCCAGCAGCCGCCGCACCTGCTCGCGGCGCCAGCCCGGCTGGATGCGCGCCATGTTGGCCTCGGTGATGACCTGCTCGACCGTGGCGACGACGCGGTCGCTGCCGATCGTGATCATGTAGCAGCTCACGCCTTCCGGTTGGCGGCTGTACTCCCAGGTGACGGTGCCGTCGGCATTCTGCCATTCGGTGTTCGGCGCGCCGAGGCGGTCGCGCACCTCAAAGGCAGTCGTCACGCCCGGCTTGATCGCCTGGATATCGAACAGGTCGCAGGCACCGAGGCCGATCATCGACAGTACGCCACACAGCAGCTTCATCAGGGATTTCATGGCTTTGCTCCCGGCCTTCGTGCGCCGGTGGGGAACGAGACCGGAATTCTGGCATGTCATGACAACGATCCGGGCAAACCAATGAAAACTCCTGCTGGTCTTGCCGCAGACGCGAGCGATTGGCACGGGTCGGCGATTTTTCTGCAAAATGTGTCCTGCCCGCCTGACATCGCCGCGTCGACGCCGCTCGGGCGGACTGCGAATCGCCCCGGAACAGCCGTCGCTCGTCGTGTCGTGGGCGCTTCCTTCAAAATCTCGTGTTCGCTGGAGGACTGGTTCATGAAGAAATCCCTGCTTGCCCTGGCCGCCCTGGGTCTCGGCATCTCGTTCGCCTACGCCGAAGACATGGTGGTCAAGATCGGCAGCGTCGCGCCGCTGACCGGCTCGATCTCGCACCTGGGCAAGGACAACGAGAACGGTGCGCTGCTGGCGATCGAGGACGCCAACGCCAAGGGCATCAAGATCGGCGGCAAGCCGGTCAAGTTCGAGTTGATGGGCGAGGACGACCAGGCCGACCCGCGGACCGGCACGACCGTGGCGCAGCGACTGATGGACGCCGAGGTCAAGGGCGTGGTCGGGCACCTCAACTCGGGCACGACGATCCCGGCGTCGCGGATCTATCACCAGGCCGGCGTGCCGATGGTGTCACCGTCGGCGACCAATCCGAAGCTGACCCAGCAGGGCTACGAGGGGATCTTCCGGACGATCGCCAACGACATCCAGCAGGGATCGGTGGTCGGCAATTTCGCGGTCAAGGGATTGAGCGGCGGCAAGGTCGCGATCATCGACGACCGCACCGCCTACGGCCAGGGCCTCGCCGACGAGACCGAGAAGGCGGTCAAGGCCGCCGGCGGCGAGATCGTCGCGCGCGAGTTCACCACCGACAAGTCGACCGACTTCATGGCGATCCTGACCAAGATCAAGGCCGCCAATCCGGACGTCATCATGTTCGGCGGCATGGATGCACAGGGCGGCCCGATGCTCAAGCAGATCAAGCAGCTCGGCATCGGTGCCAAGTTCGTAACCGGCGACGGCGGCTGCTCGCCGGAGTTCATCAAGCTCGCCGGCGACGCGATGAGCGCCAACGCCTATTGCACGATGGCCGGTGTTCCGCTCGACAAGATGCCGGGCGGCAAGGATTTCAACGCCCGCTTCGAGAAGCGCTTCGGCACCGGCGTGCAGATCTACGCACCCTATGCCTACGACGCCACGATGGCGATCATCAACGCGATGGTGGCGGCCGACTCGGTCGATCCCGAAGACTACCTGCCCGAGCTGAAGAAGGTCAGCTTCGAGGGCGTCACCGGCAACATCTCGTTCGACGACAAGGGCGACATCGAGGAAGGCGCGGTCACCGTCTACCAGTACAAGGACGGCAAATGGGACGCGATGTGAGCGCCGACCCCCGCTGATCACCGGCATCGATTCAGGCACTGCGCGGGCCTGAGGGCCCGCGCCTCGCCGCAGCACGAGGGCCGCAGATGGAAACCCTGTTGCAGCAGATCCTCAACGGCCTGGTGGTCGGCAGCGTCTACGCGCTGGTGGCACTGGGCTACACGATGGTCTATGGCATTCTCGGGCTGATCAATTTCGCCCACGGCGAAGTCCTGATGATCGGCGCCCTGTCGGCATTGACGACGATCTCGTCGCTGATCGGCGTGGCGCCCGACCTGCCGCCGCTGCTGCTGCTCGCGGCCGGGCTGCTGGTGGCGATTCCGACCTGCATGACCGTGGCCTTCCTGATGGAACGGCTGGCCTACCGCAGGCTCCGGGGCGCGCCACGCCTGGCCCCGTTGATCACCGCGATCGGCGTCTCGTTCCTGCTGCAGACCCTGGCGATGATCGTCTGGGGCCGCAACTACCATACCTTTCCGCAGCTGATCTCGACGACCCCGCTGCAGCCGATCGACGGCGTCTTCATCTCGCCGGTCCAGATTTCGATCATCCTGGTGTCGGCACTGCTGATGTTCGCCCTGGTGACCCTGGTCAATCGCACCCGATTGGGGCGGGCGATGCGGGCCACCGCCGAGAACCACCGGGTGGCCTCGCTGATGGGCGTCGACGTCAATCGCATCATCGCGCTGACCTTCGTACTCGGCGCCGCGCTGGCGGCGGTGGCCGGCGTGATGTTCGCGAGCAACTACGGCATCGCCCACTACGCGATGGGCTTCATGCCCGGGCTCAAGGCATTCACCGCGGCGGTGCTCGGCGGCATCGGCAACCTCGCCGGCGCCATGCTCGGCGGCATCGTGCTCGGCCTGGTCGAAGCCGTCGGTGCCGGCTACATCGAGGATTTCACGTTCGGGTTCCTGAACTCCTCATACCAGGACATCTTCGCCTTCGTGATTCTCGGGGCGGTGCTGATCTTCCGTCCCACCGGCCTGCTCGGCGAACGGGTCTCCGACCGGGCCTGACAGGGAAGCGACATGAACGAACTCGCCGAACTGGTGCCGTACCTGGGCAAGCACAAGCCACGCGCCGCCCGCGCGCTGGTGATCCTGCTGGCGCTGGTGGCGCCGCTCATCGCGATCATGTTCGGACGCACCTGGGTGCGGGTACTCGACTTCGCGCTGCTCTACATGATGCTGGCACTGGGCCTCAATCTGGTGGTCGGCTATGCCGGCCTGCTCGATCTCGGCTACATCGCGTTCTACGCGGTCGGCGCCTACACCTGGGCCTTCCTCGCCTCGCCCCATTTCGCCGAAGCCTTCCCGGCGCTGGCCGCCGGCCTCGGCGCGGCCGATGGTATCCACCTGCCATTCTGGCTGGTGCTGCCGGTCGGCGCGGCGCTGGCGGCGATGGCCGGCATCATCCTCGGCTTTCCGGTGCTGCGCCTGCGCGGCGACTACCTCGCCATCGTCACCCTCGGCTTCGGCGAGATCGTGCGCATCTTCATGAACAACCTGAACTATCCGGTCAACATCACCAACGGTCCGCAGGGCATCAACCTGCTCGACTCGATGAACCTGTTCGGCTGGGATCTCGCCCGCAGCATCAAGCTGTGGGGCGTCAAGATCGATTCGCTGTTCTTCTATTACTACTTCTTTCTGCTGTGCGTGGTCGGTTCGATCCTGTTCATCCAGCGCCTGCAGATCTCGCGCATCGGCCGCGCCTGGGCAGCGATGCGCGACGACGAACTGGCGGCCAAGGCGATCGGCATCAACATCCGCAACATGAAGCTGCTCGCCTTTGCGCTGGGCGCGACCTTCGGCGGCGTCGCCGGTGGCCTGTTCGGTGCCTTCCAGGGCTTCGTCTCGCCTGAATCGTTCTCGCTGATGGAGTCGATCGCGGTGCTGGTGATGGTGGTCTTCGGCGGCATGGGCAACATCGCCGGGGCGATCGCCGGGGCGCTGATCCTGACCGCGTTGCCCGAGATCCTGCGTCATATCGCGCTGCCGATCCAGCAGGCACTGTTCGGCCAGGTGTTGCTCGATCCGGAGGTGCTGCGGATGCTGCTCTATTCGCTGGCGATGATCCTGATGATGCTGCTGCGTCCGGGCGGCCTGATCCCGGCCCACGCACGCTACAGCCGCCCCGAGTTCATCGCGGCCGGAGAAGCGCGCGCATGATCCGGCTGCTCGAGGCACGCGCCATCAGCAAGTATTTCGGCGGCCTGACGGCACTGTCGGAAGTGTCGCTGACGATCAACAAGGGCGAGGTCTATGGCCTGATCGGCCCGAACGGCGCCGGCAAGACCACGCTGTTCAACGTGCTGACCGGCGCCTACGTGCCCGACGAAGGCGAGTTCGTGTTCGACGGAACCGAGCTTCCGACCGGCAAGCCGCATCGGGTGGTCGAGCAGGGCATCGCCCGCACCTTCCAGAACATCCGCCTGTTTCGCGACATGACCGCCCTCGAGAACGTCATGGCCGGCCACCACATCCGTACGCGGGCGACGATCTGGGGAATCCTGACGCAGAACCGCCGCACCCGCGAGGAAGAGCGGCTGACCACCGAGCGCGCGTTCGAGCTGCTGCGCTACGTCGGCATCGAGCGCTTCGCCCGCACGGTGTCGAAGAACCTCAGCTACGGCGACCAGCGGCGGCTCGAGATCGCGCGGGCGCTGGCCACCGAACCCCGGCTGCTGGCGCTCGACGAGCCCGCCGCCGGCATGAACGCGACCGAGACCGGCCGCCTGCGCGAGCTGATCGAGCGCATCCGCAGCGACGGCACCACGGTGCTGCTGATCGAGCACGACGTCAAACTGGTGATGGGCCTGTGCGACCGCATCGCGGTCCTCGACTTCGGCAAGAAGATCGCCGAGGACGTGCCGGCCGAGGTGCAACGAAACCCTGCGGTGATCGAGGCCTATCTCGGAGGCGGTCATCATGCCCAGTGACGGTGTGAAGACCCTGCTCAGGCTCGCCGGCGTCCAGGTCGCCTACGGCGCGATCGAAGCGGTCAAGGGCGTGGACCTGGAACTCTTCGCCGGCGAGATGGTGTGCCTGATCGGCGCCAATGGTGCCGGCAAGACGACGACGCTTAACGCGATCGCCGGCACCCTGCCGTTGTCCGGCGGCTCGATCAGCTACCACGAGGAGGACCTCGCCCGCCTGCCGGCCCACAAGCGGCTGCGCAGGGGAATCGCGCTGGTGCCCGAGGGTCGCGGCATCTTCACCCGGCTGACGGTCGAGGAGAACCTGCGGATGGGCGCCTACATCCGCAAGGACGCCGACGGCGTCGCCGCCGACATGGCCCGCGTGTTCGACATGCTGCCGCGCATCCACGAACGCCTGCACCAGGTCGCCGGCACTCTCTCCGGCGGCGAACAGCAGATGCTGGCGATCGGCCGCGCCTTGCTGTCCCGCCCGCGCCTGCTGCTGCTCGACGAACCATCGATGGGGCTGGCGCCGCTGGTGGTCGAGAAGATCTTCGAGGTCGTGCAGTCGGTGCGTCAGGAGGGAGTGTCGATCCTGCTGGTCGAGCAGAACGCCAACCTCGCACTGGAGTTCGCCCAGCGCGGCTACGTCATGGAATCCGGCCGCATCATGCTGTCGGGCAGCGGCCGCGAGCTGCTCGCGAACCCGGCGGTGCGGGCCGCCTACCTCGGCGAGGCAAGCTGACCGCGAGCGGCGAGACGCCGCCACCACAGCACGAACAACAGCCCGCCGGCGAGGGTCAACGATGCTGCGCCGCCAGCGAGGCCCAGCGTCGATGACCACACCAGCGGCGCCAGCACCCCGGCCACGGTCGCGTTGAGTCCCATTTGCAGGAAGCCCTGGCAGCTCGACGCCAGTCCCCGGCGCAGCGGAAACCGATCGAGGGCCATCAGGCTCAGCGCCGGCATTGCCAGCGCCATGCCGAAGGTATAGACCGGGGCGAACACCAGCGACCACGGCAGCGACGGTTCCAGCATCGCCGACACTGCGAGATTGATCGCCACCGCGGCGGCCATCACCACGTAGCCCCAGGCGATCGCCCGACGCTGCGACCAGCGGCCGGCCATCCGGCCGGACACCATCGAGCCGACCACCATGCCGGAGACGGTCGGCACGAAGAACCAGCCGAAGGCATGGGCGTCGAGCCCCAGGTGCTGCATCAGGAACACAGGCGCCGACAGCACATAGATGAAGAAGCCGGCGAAGTTCAGCGCCATCGCACCAGAGAGGGCGATGAAGGCCGGATCCGCGAACACGCTGCGGTAGGCCCGCATCAGCTCGAGCGGGTGGATCGGCTGGCGTCGCTCCGGCGGCAGCGACTCCGGCAGCCAGCGCCAGCACGCGATCGCCAGCACCAGCCCCAGGCCCGCGAGCAGGGCGAAGATCGCCCGCCAGCCGGCGACGCTGACCAGCAGGCCGCCGACGATCGGCGCCACCGCCGGCGCGACGCCGAACACCATCATCACGTGCGACATCAAGCGCTGGGCGCGCGCCCCTTCGAGCAGGTCGCGCACGACCGCCCGCCCGACCACCATGCCGGCACCGGCGCAGACACCCTGCAGGGCTCGCCCGAGCCACAGCCAGTGAATGTCGCTGGCGAAGGTACAGGCGATCGAAGACGCCGCGTACAGCAGCATCGCGACGAGCAGCACTCGGCGCCGGCCGAGCGCGTCTGACAGCGTGCCGTGCCACAACACCATCAGCGCGAATGGCGCCATGTAGGCGGTCAGCGACTGCTGCACCTGGAGCTGGCTCGCTCCCAGTTCGGCCGCGATCAGCGGGAATGCCGGCAGATAGGTGTCGATCGAGAACGGCCCGACCGCAGCCAGCGCGGCGAGCAGAACCGTCAGCAACGGATAGGAGATCGGCAGGGGCAACGGGATACCGGCGCGGGCGTCAGCAGGGTGCGCGGCCGGTCGGCCGGCCTTCGGGCCGTTTCGCCGCCATCAGGCGGGGGCCTTCTGGATGATCGTCAGTCCACAGCCGTCGAGGTACGGGAAGTCGCCCGGGCGACCGCCGCCGACGAAGCCGTTGATGTTGAGCGCGGACATCCGATTGGCCGAAATCCATTCCTCGAGGGCCTGCTTGACGCCCTTGCCGCCGGCCTTGTCGAAGCCGCGGGCAAAATCCGACGAGTCGTGCATCAACAGGAAACCGCCGGGGACCAGGGCCGGGAACCACAGGTCGAGTTCGCGCAGCGTGTGGGCATACTGGTGGGACGAATCGACGAAGAGCAATTGCGGCGCACCGTCGAGGAATCGCGCCGCCTGGCCAGGCCGACGCGGATCCGCCGAGTCGCCAACCTCCAGGTGGACCTGGGCGCCGAGGCCGGCGCGCTCGACCCAACTCCGCGTGTAGGCACTCACCGCCGGATCGATATCCACCGAGAACAGCATGTGCCGCTTGTCCATGTGGCGTGCCGCGAAACCGATCATCAAGGTCGAATAGCCCACGTAATGGCCAAGCTGGACGATGCGCGAGATGCCGTTGCCGGAGATCAGGCCGAGCAGCATCGACAGCGCCGGCACGCCGGCCTCGCCGGTGCTCGGGTAATGCTTCTCGGTGTCGTCGAACCACTGCTGCAGCAGTGACCATTCGTCGTCGTCGAGAAACTCGTAGAGCATCGGCACGTAGTCGGTCGTCGCCACCCGATGCCACCAGTAACGATTGTGAGCCCTCTGCCTGAAGCTCAGCGATCTCATTTGAAACGCCTCCTTCTGGTCCGTGACACCGGCAGCGCCGCCGTTGCGACTACGTCCGCGGCCCATTATCCACCCTGCGGACCCGTCGACGGCGACGACGCGAGCCTGGCCGCCGGTCGCGGCCCTCAGCCGGCGATCGCCAGCATCGCGACCCCGCTGAGCATGCACAAGGTCCCGACCGACCGCGCTGGCGTCAGCCGTTCGCGCAGTACACCGGCTCCAAGCGCAACCCCGAGCAGCATCGACAGTTCGCGCACTGGCGCGACGTAGCTCAGCGGTGCCCGCGTCATTGCTTCGAGCACCAGCAGGTAAGCCAGCGGCGAGAGTACGCCGACGACGATCACGGCGCGCCGATGGGCACGCCACTGGGCAAGCAGTTCACGCCGCCGCAAGAAGGCCGGCGGCGCAAGCAGCGCGGTCCGCAGCAGCAGACCGACGACGTAGTAGAGCACCGGCGAGACGGTCTGCGAAGCCATCGCCCAGCCATCGATGACGGTATAGGCAGCGATCGTCAGGCCGGTCGCCAGCCCCCAGAGGAACCCCGCCCGCAGCGTCGAGATCTGGTCGCCAAGACGGCCGACCAGGCCCGATACCAGAACGATGCCGACGACGATCAGCGCGATCGCGCACCAGCCGGCCGTTGACGGTCGCTCGCCGAGCAGCAGGATCGCGCCCACTACGGCGAACAACGGCCCGGTGCCCCGCGCCAGCGGATAGACCACGGAAAAGTCCGCGACCCGGTAGGCCTGCTGCAGCACCAGCGAATAGGCGACATGGACGATGGCACTGGCCACGATCGCCAGCCAGATGGTGGCGTCGACCGACCCGAGCTGCTGCCCGGCGGCGATCACCCCGAACGGCGTGGCGAAGGCCAGGCTGACCGCGCCGTACAGCCAGACGAAGGGCAGCCCGCCGGCCACCTGCTTGGCCTGCAGGTTCCACAAGGCGTGCATCAGCGCGCCGGCGAGCACCAGAGCCAGCGCCGAAAGGCTCAAGATGGACCCCGCCGGCGGCAAGGGAACTCGGTCACGCCGGCTCTCCGGGCAATGGCCGGCGATACTGGATGGCCTCGGCGACCTGGGCTGCGCCGATCGCCTCGACGCCGGCCAGATCGGCGATGCTGCGGGCCACCCTCAGCACCCGATGATGGGCCCGGGCCGACAGCCCGAGCCGTTCGCCGGCGGCCCGCAGCAGCTTGCGGCCAGCCTCGTCCGGCGCGCAACGGATGTCCACCTCGCCAGCGGCGAGCCGCGCGTTGGCGCTGCCCTGGCGTTGCTGCTGGCGGCGCCAGGCGCAGGCGACACGGGCCGCGACCTCGGCGCTCGACTCGGCCGCCGACGCGGACAGCAGCTCGTCGCCGGCCAGGGCCGGTACCTCGACGACCAGGTCGATGCGGTCGAGCAGAGGGCCGGACAGCTTGCCGCGGTAGCGCGCGATCTGGTCCGGTGTGCAGCGGCAGTCGCGGCGGACGTTGCCGAGGTGGCCACAAGGACAGGGGTTCATCGCCGCGACGAACTGGAAACGGGCCGGAAAGGTGGCGCGTCGGGCTGCCCGCGACACCGTGACCTCGCCGGTTTCCAGCGGCTCGCGCAGGGATTCCAGCACGCGCCGGTCGAACTCCGGCAATTCATCGAGGAACAGAACGCCCTCGTGGGCCAGCGAAATCTCGCCCGGGCGCGGGTGGGCGCCCCCCCCGACCAGGGCTGCGGCGGAGGCCGTATGGTGGGGGTGCCGGAACGGCCGCCGGCGCCAGCGGGCCGGATCGAAAGTGCCCTCCACCGACTGGATCGCCGCGCTCTCGAGCGCCGCGTGGCGATCCATCGGCGGCAACAGGCCGGGCAGGCGCGCGGCCAGCATCGATTTGCCGCTGCCCGGCGGCCCCACCATCAACAACGAGTGCTGGCCGGCTGCAGCGATCTCGAGCGCTCGCCGTGCCTGTGCCTGCCCCTTGACCTCGGCCAGATCCGGGTACGACGGCTCCGCCACCGGCATCTCCGCGACCGGCGGCGCCAGCGGCCGGCGGCCGTTGAGGTGTGCGCAGACCGCCAGCAGATCGTCGGCCGCCAGCACACGTGCGTCCTCGACACGTGCCGCCTCGGCTGCGCTGTGGCGCGGCAGAACGAGGGTGCGACCGCTGTCGGCGGCCCGCCACGCCAACGCCAGCGCGCCGCGCACTGGCCGCAGCTCGCCCGACAGCGACAGCTCGCCGGCGAATTCGTGGCCGGCCAGCGCGCTGCCGTCGATCTGGCCGGACGCGGCAAGAATGCCGAGGGCGATCGGCAGATCGAAGCAACCGCCCTCCTTCGGCAGATCGGCCGGCGCCAGGTTGACGATGATCCGTCGCTGCGGGAAATCGAAGCCACAGGTCTGCAACGCGGCGCGCACCCGGTCGCGGGCTTCGCGCACTTCGGTATCGGGCAGTCCGACCAGCGAAAAGGCCGGCAGTCCGTTGGCAAGGTGGGTCTCGACGACGACCTCGGGTGCCGACATGCCGTCGAGCGCGCGGGCATGGATCAGGGCGAGCGGCATGGCCGGCTCCGACAACGGGATTCGGCGAGTCTAGCGCAAAAAAACCGTTTGTCATGAACGGTGCGGCGACCCGACTTCACTTGCGCACCCAGCCGTTTCGCGTCAGTCGCAGGTGGCGGAGGTTGGCCGGCGCATGGGAGAACACCCCGGACCACAGCACGATCAGCCAGAACATCGGCAGGCGCAGGCTCTCGTCCGCCGCCATCACCGCCACCATCAACAGCTTGACCATGACCGCGATGCCGGACAGTTCGAAGGCGTGACCCGGGAACTGCCACAGGTCGAGCGCGAACAGCGTGGCGCCGCTGACCAGCACCAGCATCGCCGGCGTGGCGGCCGGCGCGCCGTGGAGCAGGGCCGCACCGAGCAGGATCACGCAGGCGGTATGGGCGGCGCGCAGGACGATGCCGGTCCAGCGGGTCAGGGGAGGTCGCTTCATCGAATCATGTCCGGTCGGCCCGGCCGAGCCGGGCAGCGTCGGTGGATGCTAGCAAATCGCCCGCCCCGGTGCCGACTCAGGCAGTCGCCTCGCCCCCGCCGGCGGCCCAGCGGGCGCGGAAATCGGGCGCGTTCGGTGCGCCGTCGAATACTGCCTCGCGGCGCAGCCAGACGCTGAACTCCGCGCCCGCGCCGGGCTCGCTGCTGACCGTGATGCGGCCACCGTAGCGCTGGACGATGGTGTAGGAGATCGACAGGCCAAGGCCGGTGCCGCTGCCCTTCTTGGTGGTGAAGAACGGATCGAAGATGCGGTCCAGGTGCTCGCGCGCGATGCCCTGACCGCTGTCGCGCACCCGGATCGTGGCGCCGCGCGTCTCGCCGTCTTCGACCCAGTCTTCGCTGGCCAGCAGCAGGCATCCGCCGTCGGGCATGGCCTGCACCGCATTGACGATCAGGTTGATCAGGACCTGCTGCAGTTCGCTGCGGTTGATCTCGACCCGGACGGCGGCCTCGAAGCGCTCCGCCAGTTCGATCCGCCGCTTCTCGATATTGTGGCGGGTCAGCACCACGCAGTCGGCGAGCAGGGTATTGATCTCGACCTCTTCGACGTAACCGGCGAATTCGCCCGGCCGCGCGAACTGCAGCAGCTTGGTGACGATCTGGCGGATGCGGTCGGCCTGTTCGTGGATCAGGCGGATCTCGCGCCGGACCGGCTCGGCATCGCCGCCGAGAACGTCGTCGAGCACGTCCAGATTGCCCTGGATCACCGCGACCGGATTGTTGATCTCGTGGGCGACACCTGCGGTCAGTTCGCCGATCGCCGCCAGCTTCTCGCTCATCACCAGTTGCTGCTGCGCGCGACGCAGGATCGCATTGGCTTCGGCCAGCTCGGCGGTCCGTTCGGCCACCTTGCTGTCGAGTTCGTCGGCCCAGCGCTGCAGTTCCGCGCGCTTCTGCGCCAGCGTATCGAGCAGGCGATCGAACTCGCCGGCGAGCCGGCCGAGTTCGTCGCGGCTGCCGATCGCGCCGACCCGGGCCCCGGCGTCACCGGCGCCGATCCGCTGGATCACCGCATTCATCCGTTCGATCGGGCGAAACAGGGTGCGTGCGAAGCGCAATGACAGCACTGCGCCGGTGATCGAGATCGCGACGAAGACCGCGAACAGGGCACCCAGCGCCAGGGTCCGCGCCTGGCGGAACGGTGCCTCGAGAAAGCCGACGTAGAGCATGCCGATACGGCGTCCGGCGCTGTCCTCGATCGGCTCGTAGCCGGAGACGTAGAAGTCGTTGACGACGAAGGCGGTGTCCTGCCAGATGCGTCCGCCCTCGAGCACGTGCTCGCGTACCGCGCGCGACACCCGGGTGCCGAGCGCCCGGGTGCCTTCGAACAGGCGTACGTTGGTGGCGATCCGGGTGTCGTCGAGAAAGATCGTCGCGGTGCCGACCGAGCCCAGCGGCAGCGAGCCTTCGCGATAGACGATGGTGTTGATGCGATCGACGATCGCCAGGTTGCCATTGACCATGACCCCGCCCTCGAGCACCGCAACGAGATGGCCATGGTCGTCGAACACCGGCGTCGCCGAATGGATCACCATGCCCCGGTCCTCGAAGCTGCGGCTCTCCGGCACGGCGGCGGGGGTGTCCACCAGCGGCAGGTGGGCGCGGCGGCGCAGGACCGGGTCGATCACCGCGAGATCGTCCGGCGCGAACAGCTCGATCGCGGTGCGCGGCGATCCAGCCACCGCCGAGGCGACCACCGCCCATCGGTCACGGGCCTCGGCCGGCAGCCGTCGCCCACCGGCGCTGGCCAGCGGCGCGCCGTCCCGGTCGAGCAGATGCAGGAAATCGAGCCCACGTGCGACCAGCATGCCGTGCAGCGCGTCCGCGGTCGCCGGCGCAGCCGGCGCCCGCAGCAGCCGGCCCAGCGCCACCGACGACGCCAGCGCCTGCAGGTCGAGCCCGACGCCCTGCTGGACGCGGTCGAAGTACTCGTGGGCGGTGACCAGATCCGAGCCGATCTTGAACGACAGCAGGCGCTGGTAGGCCTGGTTGCCCCAGGCCCACGCCAGACCGAGCAACAACGGCAGGCCGACCAGCAGCGGCGCCAGCACCAGCATCAACAGCTTGGCGCGCACCGAACGGTCGATCCGACGCAGCAGGGATGGCATCCTCATGGCGGCTCGGGCAAGGGGGACGCCCGGATTCTAGCCCGGGCGATCGATGCCGCGGCACGCGTCGGGGCCCGGGCGCTGCATCGCACCGACGCCTGCCACGCAAGCGAAGACGCCGCCCGAAGGCGGCGTCTTCAACGGCAACCGGATGCCGATCAGGCCATCGCGCGCAGCCGCGCGATGCGCTCCTCGGTCGACGGGTGGGTCGAGAACAGTCCCTTCAGGCCACCCCCGGAAAGCGGGTTCATGATCATCATCTGTGCCGTCTCCGGATGCGCCTCGGCGGTGCGCATCGGAATGCCGCGGGCGTAGGCGTCGATCTTCGCCAGCGCATCGGCGAGTGCGTTCGGGTCGCCCGAGATTTCCGCGCCGCCGCGGTCCGCACCGAATTCGCGGGTCCGCGAGATCGCCATCTGGATCAGCATGCCGGCCAGCGGCGCCAGGATCATCAGGATGATCGCGACGATCGGATTGGGCCGGTCCTCGTCGTTGCTGCCGAAGAACATGCCGAACTGGGCGAGCGACGAGATCGCGCCGGCGATCGTCGCCGAAATCGTCGAGATCAGGATGTCCCGGTTCCTGACGTGGGCCAGTTCGTGGGCCATCACGCCGCGCAGCTCGCGCTCGGAAAGCATCTGCATGATGCCGGTGGTGGCCGCCACCGCCGCGTGTTCCGGATTGCGACCGGTGGCGAAGGCGTTGGGCTGCGCCTCGTCGATGACGTAGACCTTGGGCATCGGCAACTCGGCGCGGCGGGCCAGTTCGCGCACCATGTTGTAGAGGTAGGGCGACGAACTGGCATCGACTTCGCGGGCACGGTACATCTTCAGCACCATCTTGTCCGAGAACCAGTAGGCCCAGATGTTCATCGCGCCGGCGAACACCAGGGCGATCAGCATGCCCTGCTGGCCGCCGATCATGCCGCCGAGGGCACCGAACAAGGCCACGATGCCCGCCATCAGGATCGAGGTCTTAATCCAATTGCCAAACATGGTCGTTGTTCCTGTGGGTGATTGATTCCGAAGCGTAAGATCGGGGCTGCGCGGAAAAATTCAATCGGCGGCCGGTGCCAGGCGTTCGCCGGGCGCCAGCGCGAAGCCGCGCAGGAAGTCGGCCGCCGGCAGGCGCCTGGAACCGGGCCGCTGCAGCACCGTGAAGCGGATCGCCCCGTCGCCGCACGCGATCACGACGCCATCGGCGTCGGCGGACAACACCTCGCCGGGCGCGCCCGACCGGGGATCGACCACCCCCTGCCAGAACTTGACGGTCTGTCCCGCGACCTCGGACTGCAGGCCTGGAAACGGATCGAACGCCCGCAGCCGACGTTCGATCTGCTCGGCTGGCAGCCGCCAGTCTGCAACGGCCTCGGCGCGCGAGATCTTGCTGGCGTAGGTGACGCCTTCATCGGGTTGTGGGTGTGCATCGACCGGACCGTGGGCAAGCGCCTGCAGCACCTCGACGACCAGCGACCCGCCCAGCACGGCCAGACGGTCGTGCAGGGTGGCGGTCGTGTCCGACGGCCGGATCGGCATGCGCTTGCTGGCGAGCATGGCGCCGGTGTCGAGACCTTCGTCCATCTGCATGATGGTGATGCCGGTCTCGGCGTCACCCGCCTCGATCGCACGGTGGATCGGCGCGGCCCCACGCCAGCGGGGCAGCAGCGATGCGTGGATGTTGATGCAGCCCAGTCGCGGCAGCGCCAGGACTTCCGGCGGCAGGATCAGGCCGTAGGCGGCGACCACCAGCAGGTCGGGGGTGCAGGCACGCAGGGCGGCCCGCTGCGCTTCGTTCTTCAAGCGCTCGGGCTGGTCCACCGGCAGGCCATGGGCGAGGGCACGCCGCTTGACCGCCGATGCGTTGAGCTTCATGCCGCGACCCGAGGGTCGGTCCGGCTGGGTCAGCACCAGCGCCACTTCGAAACCGGCATCGACGATCGCGTCGAGCGCCGTCGCGGCGAATTCGGGCGTGCCGGCGAAGGCCAGCCGCAGCGGGTGATCACCCATATCAGGCCGTGATCCGCGCCTTCTTGGCGAGCCTGGTCTTGATCCGGTTCTGCTTGAGCAGGGACAGGTACTCGACGAACACCTTGCCGTCGAGGTGATCGATCTCGTGCTGGATGCACACCGCCAGCAGACCGTCCGCCTCGAGGCTGAAAGGCTTGCCGTCCCGGTCGAGCGCCTCGACCGTGACCTGCTCGGCCCGGCTGACCTTGTCGTAGACGCCCGGCACCGACAGGCAGCCTTCTTCGCACACCTGTTCGCCGGATCGCGCGACGATGCAGGGATTGACCAGGGCCAGGAGCTCGGTCCGTTCCTCGGAGACGTCGATGACGACGACCCGCTTGTGGACATCGACCTGGGTGGCTGCGAGGCCGATCCCCGGTGCTTCGTACATGGTCTCCGCCATGTCGTCGATCAGCCGGCGAATCGTGTCATCGACCTCGGCAACCGGGGCGGCCACCTTGTGGAGTCGTGGGTCGGGGTATCTGAGGATCGGGAGTAGCGCCATATTGCTTGCTGCAGTAACCGTATGAATGCAGAATCTCACGCGATTTGCGAGGAACGGGCAGCACGATGGCAAATGCCATGGTGCTCAAGTAACCCGTCTTTCTGCCGATCTGATCAAAACGCGGAACGGGGGTTCCGCATTTGCCAAGAGCGAGCCAGATGACCCGCATTATATTCGCCCTGCTGACCGGATTGAGCGCGCTGCTGGCCACATCGCCGGTTATCGCCCAATCGCCGATCGCCACCAACGCCCCGGATAGCCACGTGGTCGTGCCCGGAGACACGCTGTGGGGCATCTCCGGCAAGTTCCTGAAGGAGCCCTGGCGGTGGCCCGAAGTCTGGCGCATGAACCGCGACGAGATCCGCAACCCCCATCTGATCTACCCGGGCCAGGTGGTCTATCTCGACCGCAGCGGACCGTATCTGCGCCTCGGCAAGCCGATCGGCGACCCGCTCTACGAAAAGCGCTTCCCGCAAGCCTATTCCGAGCCGCTCGATCGACCGATCGCCAGCATCAACATCGATGCGATTCGCCCCTTCCTGACTCGGCCCTTGGTCATCGACGAGGAATCCCTGACCAATTCGGCCACCGTGATCGCGGTGGACGACAACCAGGTGTTTGCCGGCAAGGGCGATACGATCTTCGCCAAGGACGTGCCGGCAGGCTCCCGCGGCTGGCAGCTCTACCGCCCGGCAGCGCCGATCAAGGATCCGATCAGTGGCGAGGTACTGGCCTACGAGGCCTTTCATCTGGGCAACGCCCAGGTCGTCGCAGACGGCGACCCGGCGACACTGCGGGTGACCGAAGGCCTCGAGGAAATCGGCAAAGGCGATCGCATGCTGCCGGCGAGCGGCGAGGAATTCTTCAGCTATGCGCCGCATGCGCCGGCAGGCGAGGTCGCTGCCCGCATCACCGGCATCTATGGCGGCGTCAACGTCGCCGGCCGCAACGACGTCATCTCGATCAGTCACGGCACCGTGAACGGTGCGGCGCCGGGTCAGGTGCTGGCACTGTATCGCAACCGCGGTGTCGCCGAATACACCGGCGACGGTGTCAAGGAGAGCTTCGTGCTGCCGGAGAAGCGCTACGGCCTGATCTTCGTGTTCCGCACCTTCAACCGCGTTTCCTATGCGCTGATTCTCGACAGCAACGGACCGGCAACGGTTGGTGACTCGGTCCGCCAGCCCTGAATCCGACGACGATCTCGCCGACTGGCTGCGCCTTGCCCTGATCCCCGGGCTCGGCGCCGCCGGCCAGCGCTCTGTGCTGGCCGCGTTCGGTCTGCCCGGCCAGGTCTTCTCGGCGTCGCGCCGGCAACTTGCGGCGGTGGTCGGCGAGGCACTGGCCGACCGCCTGCGTAGCGAGGACCCCGGTGATGCGATCGATACCCACCTGCGATGGGCGCGCGAGGCCGGCAACCGGATCCTGACGCTGGCCGATCCGGACTATCCCCGCGCCCTGCTCGACTCGGCCGATCCGCCGACCCTGCTGTTCGCCAAGGGGCGCATCGAACTGCTCGCGCGGCCTGCGCTGGCGATCGTCGGCGCGCGCAGTGCCACGCCCCAGGGCATGGCCAACGCCGAAGCCTTTGCCGCCACCCTGGCAGGGGCCGGCCTGACCGTGATCAGTGGGCTCGCGCTGGGCATCGACGCCGCCGCGCACCGCGGCGCGCTCGACCAGGACGGCGGTACGATCGCAGTGATCGGCACCGGTGCCGACCGCATCTATCCGGCGCGCAATCAGCAGCTGGCCCGGCGGATCGCCGAGCATGGCCTGATCCTGTCCGAGTTTCCGCTCGGCACGGCCGCCCGACGCCACCACTTTCCGATGCGCAACCGGTTGATCTCGGGCCTCGCCCGGGGGGTGCTGGTGGTCGAGGCGGCGATCGGCAGCGGCTCGCTGATCACCGCGCGACTGGCAGGCGAGCAGGGCCGCGAGGTGTTCGCGATACCCGGATCGATCCATTCGCCCCTGTCCAAGGGCTGTCACCGCTTGATCCGCGACGGCGCCAAGCTGGTCGAAGGCGCCGGCGACGTCCTGGAGGAACTCGGTTGGGTCGGCAGTGCCGCGCCAGCGCCCCCTGCGGCGCCGAACGCGAGCGACCCGGACCGGCACCTGCTGTCGGCGATGGGTCACGATCCCGTGGACGTCGACACGTTGCTGCAGCGCAGCGGGTTGACGACGGATGTGCTGTCCGCCATGCTGCTGGCGATGGAACTCGACGGCCGGGTCGCCAGACTCCCGGGCGGTCGCTTCCAGCGCATCCTGTAGTCATCGGGCGCAGCCATGTTCGATATCCTTGTCTACCTGTTCGAAAACTACGTGCACGTCCGGGCCTGTCCGGAAGGCGATCAACTGGCGCGCAAGCTGTCGGCGGCCGGCTTCGAGAACGAGGAGATCTCGGAAGCCCTGGTCTGGCTCGAGGGCCTGCGGCGCGAGCCGGAGTTGCCGGAGATCGCGCCCGAGAACGATTCGGTGCGGATCTTCGCCAGCGAAGAGCTGAATCGCCTCGACGCTGATTGTCGCGGCTTCCTGGCCTTTCTCGAAGACGCTGGCGTGCTCGACGCCCTGACCCGTGAAATGATCATCGAGCGGGCGATGGCACTGCCGGATCACCGTCTCACCCGGTCACGGCTGAAGGTCATCGTGCTGATGGTGCTTTGGCGCCAGGAACAGTCGATCGACACGTTGATCCTCGACGAACTGCTGACCGAAGAGGACGAGGATCCCGATCCGACTTTCCACTGAGGGCGCAGCCCTCGGCCCGCCCGGCCCTGCCGGTGACGACACCGCCGGCGATCCTGCGACGCCTTGCCAGCCCGTCGGCGGCATCCGTATCATGCGGCGCTTCGATCACCCCAACGGACTTCCATGACGAAGTCCCAGAGCCGGGAAGTCATGAGCAAGCAACTGATCATCGCCGAGAAGCCGTCGGTCGCGCAGGACATCGCCCGAGCGCTGGGCGGCTTCACCAAGGAGAAGGACTACTTCGAGTCCGACGACTATGTGCTCTCGTCGGCGGTGGGTCACCTGCTGGAGCTGAGCGTTCCGGAGGAGTACGAAGTCAAGCGCGGCAAATGGTCGTTCGCGCACCTGCCGGTGATTCCACCGCATTTCGCGCTGAATCCGATCAACAAGACTGCGGACCGCCTGAAGCTGCTGACCCGGCTGATCAAGCGCAAGGACGTCGAAGGCCTGATCAACGCCTGTGACGCGGGTCGTGAAGGCGAGTTGATCTTCAACTATGTCGCGCAGCATGCGAAGACCGGCAAGCCGGTGCGACGGCTGTGGCTGCAGTCGATGACGCCAAAGGCGATCCGCGATGGATTCGGCCAGTTGCGCCAAGCCGACGAAGTCGAGGGTTTGCGCCAGGCGGCGGTATCCCGCGCCGAGAGCGACTGGCTGATCGGCATCAACGGCACCCGCGCGATGACCGCGTTCAATTCGAAGACCGGCGGCTTCCACCTGACCACGGTCGGACGCGTGCAGACGCCGACGCTGGCCATCGTGATCGAGCGCGAAGAGCGCATCCGGGCGTTCAAACCACGGGACTACTGGGAACTCGAGGCAACGTTCGAGGCCGCAGCCGGCGAATACGTCGGCCGCTGGATCGACGAGAAATTCAAGAAGACCGAAGGCGACGAGCACGCCACCGCGACCCGACTGTGGGATCAGGCCAAGGCCGAAGAGATCGCCCGGCGCTGCGAAGGCCGGCCGGGCAGCGTCGAGGAGGAATCCAAGCCGTCGACCCAGCTCTCGCCATTGTTGTTCGACCTGACCTCGCTGCAACGGGAGGCCAATGGCCGCTTCGGATTCTCGGCGCGCAACACGCTCGCGATCGCTCAAGCCCTGTACGAGCGCCACAAGGTTCTGACCTATCCGCGTACCGACTCGCGCGCGCTGCCCGAGGACTATCTGAATACCGTCGGTGAGGCCATGAAGGGCCTGCCGGCCGAATTTCAGCCGCACGTCGCGAGCATCGAGCGCAACCAGTGGATCAAGCCGAACAAGCGCATCTTCAACAATGCCAAGATCTCCGACCACTTTGCGATCATTCCGACCGGTTCGGCGCCGAAGACGCTGAGCGAGCCGGAGCAGAAGATCTACGATCTGGTCACCCGACGCTTCCTGGCGGTGTTCTTCCCGCCGGCCGAATACCGCGTGACGACGCGGATCACCCGAGTCGAGGGGGAAGCGTTCAAGACCGAGGGCAAGGTGTTGGTCAAGCCTGGATGGCTCAGCGTCTATGGCAAGGAGGCGCAGCCGGCCGACGATGCCCAGGGCGGACCACAACTGGTGCCGGTGGAAAGCAACGAACAGGTGACGACCAACGAGGTCCAGGTCAAGGCCAACCAGACCCGGCCGCCGGCGCGCTACAACGAGGCCACGCTGCTGTCGGCAATGGAAGGGGCCGGCAAGATGGTGGACGACGAGGAGCTGCGAGCGGCGATGGCCGGACGAGGTCTCGGTACACCGGCTACCCGGGCGCAGATCATCGAGAACCTGATCGGCGAGAACTACATCCATCGGGACGGTCGCGAACTGATTCCGAGCGCCAAGGCGTTCTCACTGATCACGCTGCTGCGCGGCCTCGGCATCGACGAACTGGCTTCGCCCGAATTGACCGGCGAATGGGAATACAAGCTGGCGCAGGTCGAGCAGGGCAAGCTGTCCCGCGACGAATTCATGGCGCACATCCAGTCGATGACGCGCGAGATCGTCGATCGTGCGAAGCAGTACGAGTCCGACACCGTGCCGGGCAACTTCGCGACGCTGGCCACCTCCTGCCCGCGTTGCGGCGGCACGATCCGGGAAAACTACAAGAAGTTCGCCTGTCAGGCCTGCGACTGGGCGACCTGGAAGATCGTCGCCGGGCGCCAGTTCGAGATCGACGAGATCGAACGACTGTTGTCCACTGGCCGGGTCGGCCCGTTGACCGGATTCCGCAACAAGATGGGACGCCTGTTCAACGCCGAGGTGATGCTCAACGATGAGCAGATGCCGACCTTCGACTTCGGCCAGCCGAAGGAGGACGAAAACGCCGAGCCGGTCGATTTTTCAGGGCAGGTGAGTCTTGGTCGCTGCCCGAAGTGCGGCGGCGGCGTATTCGAGCACGGGACATCCTATGTCTGCGAGAAGTCGGTCGGCCCCGATCGCAGTTGCGATTTCCGCTCCGGCAAGGTGATCCTGCAGCAGCCGATCGAGCGCGGCCAGATGAGCCGGCTGCTCGACGAAGGGCGAACCGAACTGCTCAAGGGCTTCATCTCGAACAAGACGCGCCGCAAGTTCTCGGCCTTCCTGAAGTGGGATGCAGGCGCCGGCAAGGTGGGCTTCGAGTTCGAGCCGAAGGCGCCGAAGGCGGCCAAGCCGGGCGGCACCCGCAAGAAGGCGACGAGCTGAGCGGAGCCCGGTGCCCGAGTCGCCACGATCGGTTCTGGAGTTCTGGTTCGGCGACGCGCCCGGCCGGCGAACGCGGGCCTGGTGGTTCACGAAGAACGCCCGCCACGACCGAACGATCGCCGAGCGTTATACCGAGCTGGTGGAGACGGCATTGGTCGGCGGTCTGTCGGGCTGGGGTGACTGCTCCGACTCCGCACTGGCCCGCATCCTGGTGCTGGATCAGTTCCCCCGCAACATCTATCGCGGCAGCGCCCGCGCCTTCGCCGGCGATGCGCTGGCACTGGCCGAGGCGCTCACCTTGATCGACGGTGGCGGCCTGCACCGCCTGGCACCGGTCCAGCAAGTGTTCGTCCTGCTGCCGCTGGAGCACGCAGAAGACCTGGTCCTGCAACAGCAGTCGGTGACGCTGTTCGAGGCGCTGGCAGCGGAACAGCCCGCTTTCGGCCACTTTTTCGACTACGCTCGGCGTCACCACGACGTGATCCGCCGCTTCGGTCGCTTTCCCCACCGCAATCTCGTTCTCGGGCGTCGGTCGAGCCGAGCAGAGTCGGCCTTCCTGGCGCGCCCCGGCTCCGGCTTCTAGTTCCCGCGCCGGTCAGCGTGCCAGCCGCGCCAGCCAGGTCTTGCGCCCGTCGACGGCGCCGCCGGCCAGCGCGAAGCCCCGCAGTCGCCCATCGCGATCGACGAAGGCCGAACTGACGCCGCCCGGCGTCGAGCGCTCCTGCCATTCGCCCGCGATTGCGGGCGGCTCGAAGAAGACGAATTCCGCATCCGGTGTATTGAGCCGGATCGCATCGGGCCGGCTCTCGGGCTGGGTCGGTCGCCCACACAGTGTCTCTGCCAGCGCATGGGCTTGCGCCTCGATGCCGGCATGGGCAATCGGCGACGGCAGGTCCACGCAGGCGCCGACCGCGAACACGCCCTCGGTGCCTGTGCCGAGCCGGGCGTCGACGGCAATTCCGCGCCGCCCCGCAACCAGCCCGGCGGCCCGCGCCAAGGCCACCCGCGGACGTGGTTCGATCAGCGAGATCACCGCATCGACGTCGATGCGTTCGTTGCACGAGGTGAACGCGCGGTAGCGGTTGGCGGCGATCGGATCCACTGCGAGCAGTCGCTCGCCAAGGCGGAACTCGACGCCGGCATACTCGAGATCGACCCGCAGCCGTCGTGCCGCGAGTGCCGGCAGCCGCTCGCCGAGCAGATGACGTGCCCGGTCGAGGACGATCGGCCGGCGTCCGCTCACGGCCAGCTCGTTGGCGAATTCGCAGGCCTGGGGACCGGCGCCGAGGATCAGGACGCGCCGGGCACCGGCCATGCGTGCCTTCAGCCGGTTGAAGTCGGCCAGCCGGTTGATCGGCCACACCGCCGGGTTGCCGCGCAACGCATCGGGCACGCCGACTTCCTCTCCGAGCGCCAGCACCAGTCGCTCGAACGGGATGCTGCCGAGTTCCATGTCGACGCTGCGCTGGGTGAGATCGATCGATCGCACCGGGCTCTGCTCGATCAGGTGGAGATCTTCCCGGGCAGCGACCATGTCGGCGCTCGCCTGTACCAGACGCACCGGATCGCGTCCGGCGGCGAGCGCCGTTGCCAGTGCGTTCTTCGGATAGACCGCGGCCGAGTCGGCTGCGATCAGTGTGATCGTGCACACCGGATCGCGCCGCCGCAGGGCGCGCGCCACGGCGTGACCCGCGGCTCCGGCACCGACGACGACGACGTCGGCATTGGCGGAGTGCATCTGTTTGACCCCCCTCGCTCTGGCGCCCGTGCGAGCGGCTCGGTCACCACCGGAGCGGCTGCGCGCGAGCGTTCCACATTATGGACCAGGGCGCACCACCGATGGCGCTCAGTGCATCACGACGCCGGGCAGGGCGGTGTCGCGAATCGCCCGGCAGATCACGTCGATCGCCCCTCCTCGCGGGTAGGTCACGCGCCAGGCCAATGCCACCTTGCGCGCCGGTTCCGGGTCCGAGAACGGGCGCACCGCCAGCAGCGAGTTCTGCTCGGGCAGTTCGTCGGCCGCCGAACTCGGCAGGATGGTGACGCCGACACCGGTCGCCACCATGTGGCGGATGGTCTCCAGCGAACTGCCCTCAAGCGTGCGCTGCAGGCCACTGGCAGTGCGGCAATGGGGGCAGACTTCGAGCACCTGGTCGCGAAAGCAGTTGCCGGCGCCGAGCAGCAGCAACTGGTCTTCGGCCAGCATGTCGGGGCGGATGTCGGTCGTGGCCTCCCACGGATGTCCGCTCGGCAACAGCACCCTGAAAGGCTCGTCGTAGATCACCCGGGTGACGATGCCCTGCTCCTCGAACGGCAGCGAGATCACGATGACGTCGAGTTCGCCGCGCTTGAGCGATTCGGTCAATCGGGCGGTGTAGTTTTCCTGGATGAAGAGCGGCATCTTCGGTGCCAGTTCATGCACCCTCGGGATCAGCCGCGGCAGCAGGTAGGGACCGATCGTATAGATCACGCCGAGCCGTAGCGGTCCAGCCAGCGGGTCCTTGCCGGAAGCGGCGATCTCGCCGATCTGGGCCGCCTCGAGCAGCACCTTCCGCGCCTGCTCGACGACGCGCTGCCCGATCTCGGTGATCTTGACCTCGGCCGCGCTGCGCTCGAACAGCAACACGCCGAGTTGCTCTTCGAGCTTCTTGATCGCGACCGACAGGGTCGGCTGGCTGACGTGACACTTCTCCGCCGCTCGGCCGAAGTGGCGCTCGCGCGCCAGCGCGACCAGATATCGCAAGTCGGTCAGGGTCATCTGGGAAGCTCCGGTAACAGCGCCTAGTCTGCCATCATAATCGTTCCGCCTAGACCGGTGCACGCGCCCGGTTCCGGCGCGGTCTCCGCCACGGACTGCATCTATCTTTCGCATTGATTGACGCTTAAGCTATCGCATTCTCGCGAAGAACATCGCGCGCGATTGCCCGCCGACCCCAACGGCTTCCGCCCGGTCCGGCGACGGGCAGTGGTCGACGACGAGCATGAAGATTCCCGGAACGAAAACCATTCGCGGCGTGCTGCTGATCGCCGCCGTGCTGTTCTCCAGCGTGATCGTCGCGACCACGCATTTCGCCGTTTCCTATCTGTTCGAACGATCCCTGCGCAAGGAAGCGCTGGCCGACGCCGCCAGTTTCGCCGAGATCACCTTCAAGTCGATGTTCCAGCTGATGAGGACCGGCTGGAGCCGCCAGCAGCTGGAGGGCTTCATCGCTGCCGTCCAGTCCTCAGTGCATGAAACCCGGCGTCAGATCGATATTTTCCGCGGCAATCGCGCATCGGTGCTGTTCGGCGAGATTCCGCAAAAGGACCCCGACGATGCCATCGAGCAGGTGTTCCGCGAGGGGCGTTCGCGCAGCTACGAACAGGATGGTCACGTACGCTACCTCTACGCCCTGAAGGCGCAGGAGGTATGCCAGGGCTGTCACACCAACGTCGAGATCGGCGACGTGCTCGGGGTGATCGACGTACACCAGAATATCGCGCCGGTGCTCGAGGCCCACGAGCGCACCTTTGCGATATCGATGATTCCACTGGCGCCGGTCGCGATTCTGGCCACCATGCTGATGGTCATCTTCATCCGTCGACGCTTCGACGGCGCGATCGTCGAGCTCGCCGGCAGCATCCGTTCGGTGAACCGGCTGGCCGACCTGCGCAGGCTCGAAGACAGTCCACCGAGTCTCGGCTTCGCCGAATTCGACCCGGTCTCGCGCGAAATCGGCGAGCTCACCAGCCGCGTTCGCAGCATCGCCGTGGACAAGGACATGCTCGAGTTCGAGATCCGTCTGCTCGAGAAGTTCGTGCTGACCTCGGACGTCATCCGCGACTGGCGGGACTACGTGATCCGCCTGCTGCTCGACATCGACGGCGTGATGCCCGCCTATGCCCTGTTCTCGATCTTCAAGACCGGTGACGACGCCTTCGATCTCGAAGTGTTCTGGCGCTACGCGCCGAGCGACGAGATGAAGGAGGACTTCGAGCGGCGCCTGCGCGACGAACTGAAGCGTACCGACTACTTCGACGCCGGCTACGCGATGCGGGTCAACCATCACGTCGCGGACCACGGCCAGCCGATGCCGGACATCGCCGGCGACGCCGTGGCGCTGCAGAGCAAGTCGCTGCTGGTGGACTCGCCGCGCATCGGCGGCATCGTCGGCATCGGCATGGAGGCGCAGGGCGACGTCGAACCGACCCACGTGCTGGTCATCGAGAGCGTGTTGTCGACGCTGCTCAACGTGGTCGGCTCGGTCAAGGCGATCGACCGCTACACCAAGGACCTGGAGTACTACGCGACCCGCGATCCGCTGACCAACTTCTACAACCAGCGGGTCTTCTGGGAGATCGTCGAGAACGAAATCCACCGCTCCGCCCGCCACAACTACGCATTCGCGCTGCTGGTGATCGACGTGGACGGCTTCAAGACGATCAACGATCGCTACGGCCACGGCTTCGGCGACAGCTTCCTGCAGTGCTTCGCCGAAACGCTGCGCGGCGCGATCCGCGAGGACGACATGCCGGCGCGCTACGGCGGCGACGAATTCGTCGTGATCCTGCCAGAGACCGATCTGGCCGGCGCCGAGGAGGTCGCGCGCCGGGTCGCGGCGACCATCGGCGACATGTCGGTCGATGCACCGGACGCCAGCTCGCTGCGCTGTACCGCTTCGATCGGCATCGGCTGTTATCCGGCCCATGCCACGGTGGGCAAGGACCTGTTCATGTTCGCCGACAGCATGATGTACCGGGCCAAGGCCAGCAGCGGAACGGCGATCGCGGTCCCCACCGAACAGGATGTCGTCGAGATCTTCAAGAAGCTCGGCGAGAAGAGCATGATGATCCTGCAGGCGGTGGACAATCGTGCGGTGGTGCCGTATTTCCAGCCGATCGTCAGCACCCGCGACGGCTCGGTCGAGGCAATGGAGGTACTGTCGCGCATCAGTCTGGCCGGTGGCGAGCACGTGCTGGCCGAGGAATACGTCGCGGCTGCCGAACGCATGGGCGTGATGCACAAGCTCGACTACATGCTGATGGAGCAGGCGCTCGACACCATCGAGAGCAGCGGCTACCGCGGCGTGATCTTCCTCAACCTGTCGCCGCGGGCGCTGCAGCTCGAGGACTTCGTCACCGAGATCCGCAGCATCGCCGACGACTTTGGCGTCGATCCCACGCGCATCGTGCTGGAGATCGCCGAGCGCGAGACGATGCGCAACATGTCGGTGCTCGAACGCTTCGTCGCGCGCCTGCACGGCGAGGGTTTCAAGCTCGCGATCGACAACTTCGGCTCGGGCTTCTCCTCGTTCCACTATGTCAAGCGCCTGCCGATCGACTATCTGAAGATCGAGGGTGGCTACATCCTCGGCATGCGCGCCAACGAGAAGGACCGCGCGCTGGTGCGCAGCATCGCCGCGCTGGCCAGCGATCTCGGCATCCGCACGATTGCCGAGCATGTCGAGGACGAACTGGTCATGGCCCAGGTGGTGGCCCAGGGCATCGACCTGGCACAGGGCTACCACGTCATGCGGCCGACCGCCGACATCGCCGCGGCGCTCGCGCCCCGAACCGCCTGAGTCGGCAGCAGCGGGTTCGCAGTGCCGGCGCGCTGTGGCACAGTAGCGCCCTTTGGCTGGATCGGATCGATGCAATCGCGGCTGCCCTTTCACGATGTCGTCGCGCTCGGACAGGTATTCACACCGGCTGCGGTGGTCGATGCGATGCTGGCGCTCAGGCGACGGCAGGGTCGCGTGCTTGAGCCCGCCTGTGGCGACGGCGCGTTCCTCGACCGGCTGCCGGGCGCGGTCGGGATCGAGATCGATCCCGCCCATTGCCCACCCGGCGCCCGCTGCATGGACTTCTTCGCGCTGCCCGAACACGAGCGCTTCGACACGATCATCGGCAATCCGCCCTACGTGCGTTTCCAGGACATCCCGCAAGCGACCCGAGTGCTGCTGGAGACCGCCCATTTCGACGGTCGCTCGAACCTCTACCTGTTCTTCATCGAAAAGTGCCTGCGCCACCTCGCCCCGGGCGGCGAGCTGATTTTCATCACGCCGCGCGATTTCCTCAAGGTGACATCGGCCGTGCGGCTCAACCGCCTGCTGTGGGAGAGCGGATCGATCACCGACGCGATCGAGCTGGGCGACGCCCGGGTGTTCGACGGGTCGGTGCCCAACTGCATCATCTGGCGATTCGAGAAAGGGCGCACCGATCGCGGCATGCGGCTCGCGGTCCTTGGCCAGGGCGACGACCTCGATGTCGGCCTGACGGCACCGGGCTGGCAAGCGCGCACGCTGCTGGAACGCGCCGGCCACCTGATGTTCGTTCGCGGCGAACACCCGCTGCGGCTGGCCGACATCGCCTTCGTCAAGGTCGGTGCGGTATCCGGCGCCGACGAGCTCTACGTCGATGAGCATCACGGCAACCGCGAGTTCGTCTATGCCGCGACCGTACGCAACGGCAGGACGCGCCGCATGATCTGGTGCGAACCGGACGACCCGCCGCCAGCGGTGCTCGAGCCCCATCGCGCCCGCCTGCTTGCCCGTCGCATCCGCCGCTTCGGCGACCACGACTGGTGGCAGTGGGGTCGCAACTACTACCGCAGCGAGCGGCCGCGGATCTACGTCAATGGCCGCACCCGGAGCCCGCGCCCGTTCTTCGTCCATCCGTGCCCCCACTACGACGGCTCGGTACTGGCCGTCTTCCCCCATGGCGCCGGCGTCGATTGCGTCGACCTCGCGGCTGCGCTCAACGACGTCGATTGGGGGGAACTCGGCTTCGTCTGCGATGGTCGCTATCTATTCACCCAGCGCAGCCTCGAGAACGCGCCGCTGCCGGCCTCCTTCGCACGCTTCGTAGACGGCGTCGGCGGGGCGTCGGACGCACCCGCGCAGCTGCCGGGCGGGGCGGCAGACCTGGTGTAAGATCTGCCGCAGGACAACCGAAGCGGTGCGTCAGGGCCCCGAGCTCGAGGGTCCGTCGCGTCGTCGCGACCCGGGTCGCGGAATATGCGAGAACATGCATGGTTCCTCATCTCACCACTGCGCTGACCGGCCCGCTGCTCGAGCTGGAAACCCATTTTCTGGATCAGGCCACCGAGATCGAACGCTGGATGCGGGTCCAGTGGCACGATCACCTGCCGCCTTTCTATGCGTCGACCGATCTGCGCAACTCCGGCTTCAAGCTCGCGCCGGTCGATCTCAACCTGTTCCCGGGCGGTTTCAACAACCTGAACGACGCCTTCCTGCCGCTGTGCATCCAGGCGGCCCAGGCAGCGGTCGAGCGGATCTGTCCGGACGCGCGCCAGATGCTGCTGATCCCGGAGAATCACACCCGCAACCAGTTCTATCTGCAGAACGTCGCCAAGCTGGTCTCGATCCTGCGCCTGACCGGTCTCACGGTTCGGATCGGCTCGCTGCTGCCCGAGGTCACCGAGCCGACCACGATCGAACTCGCCGGCGGTTCGAGCCTGACGCTGGAACCGCTGCGGCGTGCCGGCAACCGACTCGGACTGGCCGACTTCGATCCCTGCGCGGTGCTGCTCAACAACGACCTGTCGGCCGGCGTGCCGACCAGCCTCGAGGGGCTCGACGAGCAGTGGGTAATCCCGCCGCTGCATGCCGGCTGGCACAGCCGGCGAAAGTCTCACCACGCGGCAGCCTACGACCGGGTGGCGCGCGAATTCTCGGCACGCATCGGCATCGACCCGTGGCGCATCAGCCCGGCCTACGACACCTGCGGCGGCATCGACTTCCACGCCCGGGCGGGCGAGCAGGAACTGGCCGACAAGGTCGCCGACATGCTCACCAGCATCCGCGCGAAGTATCGTGAATACGGCGTCTCCGACGAAGCCTTCGTCGTCGTCAAGGCCGACGCCGGCACCTACGGCATGGGCGTCATGATGGTCAAGGACGCGGCCCAGGTGGTCGGCCTGAATCGCAAGCAGCGCAACAAGATGAGCGTGGTCAAGGAAGGCCTGGCGGTGCACGACGTGATCATCCAGGAAGGCGTGCACACCTTCGAGACACTGAACGGCTCGGTCGCCGAGCCGGTGGCCTACATGATCGATCATTACGTCGTCGGCGGCTTCTATCGCGTACATACGCAGCGCGGCCGCGACGAGAATCTCAATGCGCCGGGAATGCACTTCGAACCGCTGGCGTTCGAGACCTGCTGCTCGCTGCCCGACTGCGACCAGGCCCCGGACGCCCCGCCGAACCGCTTCTATGCCTACGGCGTGGTTGCGCGCCTGGCCCTGCTGGCCGCCTCGGTCGAGATCGAGGAACAGGCGCCGAGCGAACTGGCCGAGGAAGCGGCCTGAGCCGATGGATCTGGCGCTGATCCTCGACCCGCTGGACGGGCTCAAGGCCTACAAGGACTCGTCGGTCGCGATCATGCGCGCCGCTGCAGCCCGTGGCCACCGGGTCTGGAGCATCCAGCGCGAGCACCTGTGCTGGCGTGAAGGCCGCAGCAGCGCCCACGCGCTGCCGATCGAGACCCGACCGGACGATGCACCCTGGTATCGCGCCGGCACCGGCGCCCGCCGTGCGCTGAGCGAGTTCGACGCGGTGATGATGCGTCAGGATCCCCCCTTCGATTTCGAGTACGTGGCCGCCACCTGGATGCTCGAGCGGGCGGTGGGCGAGGGTGCCCGGGTGTTCAACGACCCGCGCGCGATCCGCGACCATTCGGAGAAACTGGCGATTGCCGAATTCCCGCAGTTCACTGCGACCACGCTGGTGACGCGCGACGGCGATGCGCTGCAGGCCTTCATCGACGAACTCGGCGACGTCATCCTGAAACCGCTCGACGGCATGGGCGGCAGCGGCATCTTCCGCGTCCGCAAGGACGACCCCAACCGCAATGCGATCATCGAGACCCTGGCCGGCCCCGGGCAGCGCACGGTAATGGCGCAACGTTACCTGCCGATGATCAGTGAAGGCGACAAGCGGGTGCTGATCATCGGTGGCGAGGTGGTGCCGTATGCGCTGGCGCGCATTCCCCGCGACGGCGAGACCCGCGGCAACCTGGCCGCCGGCGGTCGCGGCGTGGCCTTGCCACTCACGGCCCGCGAGCGCGAGATCGCCGAGGTGCTGGCGCCATTGCTATGGTCGCGGGGGCTGTTGATCGTCGGGCTCGACATGATCGGCGGCCACCTCACCGAGATCAACGTGACCAGCCCGACCTGCATGGTCGAGATCCAGCAGCAGACCGGATTCGACGTCGCCGGTCTGGTCGTCGAGCGCCTCGAGCGCAGCCTCTGAGGCATCTGGCAACCCCCGCGAGCCTGAAGGCCGTGGCCTGCAGGGTCGCGTGACGTACGCCGCCAGCAAGGCGGTCGGAGCCTAAAGCAGCTTCCCGTCGGGACCGTTATTTCGTCAGGTCCACGACGCCATCCGGCGGCCCGGCACGCCGCCGCCCAAGGAAGCCATGTCCAAATTGCCAATCCGCACCGGCCAGCTCGCATTGATCGGCCGAATCTCGCTACTGTTCGCCGTGCTGGCGATCGCCGGCCTGGTCGGCGTGCTGTTGCTGGCGCGCCCGGTGGACGGCGACTACGTCGCAATGATCCAGACCCTAAGCGCCAGCCGCGCCCAGTTGCCCGGGCTGATGGCCGTCGGCGGCCTGCTGCTGGTGCTCGGCACGGCACTGACTACCTGGCTGATCGCGCTCTACAGCAGCTTCCGGGTGGCCGGCCCGCTGTATCGCTTCTGCATCGACCTGGAGCATGGCATTCGCGAGGGACAGGTGCCGCGCATCCGGGTGCGGGCAAGCGATGCCGCGCAGGATGACGCACGTTACCTCGAGGAGACGGTCAGCGGGCTCTACCTTCTTCAGGACGAGATCGCCACCGCGGCGGACGAGGCCCTCCGCCACCTGCGCGACGGGTCGGCCGAGGCCGCCGATACCGAAGGCCAGCGTCTGCTCCGCCTGACCGACGCCTGCCAGCTATGACCGCCGCGCGCCACCTCGCCGCAGCCTGCCTGCTCGGCTTCCTGACATTGCTGGTCACGGCCGACATGCGACCGGCGGACCCACTGTCCGGCAACGCTTGCGCTTCCTGCCACGTCAGTTCCGGCGCGGTCGAGCCTGAAACCGCCCGGGTGCTCCACGCCAGCCAGGAGAAGCTGTGCGGCGACTGTCACCCTCGCGCTGCGGTGGCCAGCCACCCGACCGGGATCCGTCCGAGCATGCAGGCAGCGGCCGACTACCCGCTCGACTGGAAGGGCGAACTCACTTGCAGCTCATGCCACGACGTCCATGGCGACAGCCATGGGCGCCTGCGCGGCGACAAGCGGCGCCGCGAGTTCTGCGTGTCCTGCCATCCCGCCAGCTTCTTCGAGCAAATGGCCGACGGCGGCCGCTCGCTGGCAGTCTCCGGCCACCTCGACTCGATCGGCCTGGCCGGGGAGCCGACCCTGCTCGACCCCTACACCGCCCAATGCATGGACTGCCACGGCGAGCGGGGCGACGCCCGGGTCGAAGTGACCACCGCCGCCAACAGCCGCCACAGCGGCAGCGGCGTCAACCACCCGGTCGGCGTCGATTACGCCAAGGCCAGCGGCTTCGGCGGCTTCCGCGATCCCGCAGCGCTCGACCGTGGCATCGAGTTGCCCGGCGGCCTCGTCAGTTGCATTTCATGCCATAGCGGCTATAGCGGACGTCACGGCGCGGTCCGCCAGACCGCGCTCGGCAGAAGCCTGTGCCTGGAGTGCCACGACCTATGAGCGCGAAAGCAGGACATTCCCATCGCCGCCGACGGATCTACGTCGACGGCCAGTTGCAGGGGCGTCTGGTGGCTGCCCTGGTGCTGCTCGAGGCCGGCCTGCTGGTGCTCGCCTGCCTCTACCTCTACCACGCCTTCGGCGAAATCATCGACGAATCGCTCTACGTCATCCACGCGGTGGACCGCAGGCCCTTGCTGCCCCGGCTCGCGGCAGCCCTGGGCTGGACCGTGCTGGTGTGCGCCCTGGTCAACACCGCTGCACTGGTGGTCGCCGACGCGATCTGGTCGTCCCATGTGCGCAAGGTGCTGGCCACCTTGCGTGCCCGCCTGGCAAGCGTCCGCGCGCTGGACCTGCGGCCGCGGCCCGCCGAGGGCAAGCCGGCCCATCGCCTGCTCGCGTTGACCGAACGATGGATCGCCAGCGAACGACAGCGCCTGGTGGCCGCCCGCGAGGCCGCCACCGGACTGATCTCGGCATCCGAGCCCGGTGCCGAAACCCGGGAATCGCTCGAATCGGCCCTGCGCGCATTGCGACGTGGCCGTCGGGCCGATCGAAACTGAGCTTCGGGATGGAGCAGGCAAGATGTTGATCATGGAATGGAACCCAGCCCTGGAAGTGGGCATCGACGAAATGGATTCGGACCACCGGACGCTGTTCGAACTGCTGGTCCGCGTTCAGGACGCCAGCGACGCCGACGATCGCACCGAGGCGATGGCCGTCCTGAAGGAACTGGCCGATTACACCGAATGGCATTTCGCACGTGAAGAGGCCCTGATGGCCCGCCATGCCTACGAATTCACTGCCGAACACCGGGAGGAGCACCAGCGGCTGGCCCGTCAGGTGGGACACATGATGACCGACCTCGATCACGGACACATCGTGCCCCACGATGTCGCCACCTTCCTTCAGCGCTGGCTGATGGGACACATCGCCGGCGCCGACCGCCACGTCGGCGAAGCGATCGCTCGCTCCCGCCAGAAGGCCACGGCCGGCTGACGCGGCAACACGGCGGCAGTAGCCGCCGCCGTCATGCGCTCGGCGAAATGCGGGCTAGAATGCGGGCCTGTAGCGTAGAAGCTTGGAGCGGGCCATGAGTCACAAGGTATTCATCGACGGCCGTCACGGCACGACCGGACTGAAGATCGACGAGCGCCTGGCGCAGCGTCCGGAGATCGAGATCCTCAGCATTCCCGAGGCGCAGCGCAAGGATCCCGCCGCCAAGGCCGAGGTCATCAACCGCGCCGATGTGGTTTTTCTGTGCCTGCCGGACACGGCCTCGCGCGAGTCGGTGGCGCTGCTTGCCGCCGACAACGGCCATACCCGCTTTCTCGACGCCAGCACCGCCCATCGTACCCATCCGGACTGGGTGTACGGACTGCCGGAACTCTCGGCAGCGCACCGTGAGCGCGTCCGCAATGCTCGCCGGGTGGCCGTTCCGGGCTGCCACGCCAGTGGTTTCGTGATGCTGATGCAGCCGCTGGTCGCGGCCGGCGTGGTCCCGGCCGACTATCCGGCCACGACCTATTCGGTGACCGGCTACAGCGGCGGCGGCAAGGAGATGATCGCCAGCTACGAAGAGCCTGCCTCGCTGCCGGCTGCGATGACCAGCCCACGTTTCTACGCCCTCGGCCTTGCCCACAAGCACCTGCCCGAGATGCAGAAAATCACCGGGCTCGACGCGCCACCGCTGTTCACCCCGATCGTCGGCAATTTTGCCCAGGGCATGGTGGTCGCGGTGCCGCTGCTGCCACGGCTATTGCCGCGTGCGCCGGGCCCGGAGGACGTCCATCGCGTCCTCGCCGAGCATTACAAGGGCCAGCCCTTCGTCCACGTGATGCCGCTCGACGCGACTCCCGTGCTCGACAACGGTTTCCTGCCGGCCACCGCCTGCAACGACACCAATCGCGCGGAGCTGTTCGTCTTCGGACACCGCGATCAGATCCTGCTCGCCGCCCGTTTCGACAATCTCGGCAAAGGCGCATCCGGTGCGGCCATCCAGTGCATGAACATCATGCTCGGCCTGCCCGAAGACAGCGGACTGAGCCGCTGAGCCGAGCGAGCAGACCAGGCGAGATCTCGTAATCCCAGCCGATGGCGCTGCCGCTGGTACTGGCGGGCCGGCAACTGCGCCGGCTCGAAGCCCAGCGGCTGGTGATGTGGCTGGCGACGTCGTGCGAAGTGCGCCTGAGGATGCGGCTGACCGATGGCGACGCGATCGTCGCGACCTGCGACTTGGCCACGGCCGGCGCCGCCATCCGGCGCCTGTCGGCAGGCGAACGTCTCCACTACTACCTGCTCGATCTCTCCTTCGGGCAGCCATTGCACGAGGGCCGCTGGGTCGGCTACGAGCTGGAGTTGGCACGGCGCTTCGACGCCGAGCCGCGCTGGCAGGGTTGGCGCGAATGCGCGCCGGATCTGTGCTATCCGGGGCGCCAGGGGCCCGGATTCTCAAGCCTGGGCAATCGACCCGAGGCCGTCGCCGACGACCTGCTGTCGCGGACCGAGAGCAGCCTGCAGGCGCCCGGCGGCACGCAGCACGGCGCGCTGATCGGCGAACTCCTGCGCTTCGGGCAATGGCACTACGAATGGCCGACGACGCCGGCGCTGCTGGTACTCGACACCCGCACCCAGCGCTGGCGGTCGGAACCGTCTGCCCGTCGACCATCGGGCCTGATGGACTGAGAGGCACTGACCGATCTGCAGCAGGCGCTCACCGACCGGCCCGCGGTGCTGCTGGTCTCGGCGGCACCGATTTTCGGCGTCAAGCTGATCGCGGTGATCCAGCGTATATTTACATGGCTCGGACGGCCGCTGCTGGTCGACGCCGAAAACTGGATGGCCCATGCGGGCGCCGCCAAGACGATGCTCAACATCTTTCGCCACCGCCGAACGCCGCAGTATTTCGTGATGCTCTCCGGCGACGTCCATTATTCCCTCGTCTATGACATCGAACTACGCGGTCGCGCGCATGGCCCGGACATCCGGCAGATCTGCAGCAGCGGTATTCGCAACGCGTTTCCACCGCGTCTGCTCGATTGGCTCGACCGCGCCGACCGCTGGCAGTTCTCACCCCGCTCGCCGCTGAACCTGCTGACCCGTCGCCGTCGTCGCACGCGAGTGATCCCGCGCAAGCCCGAAGGCACGCCCCATGGGCGGCGGCTGCAGAACGGCAGCGGCATCGGTCTGGTCGAACTCGACGACGAAGGCCGGCCGTGGCGGATTCGCGAATTGCTCGCCGAGGGTGGCCAATGCGAATTCACGCGGCGCGAGGACGAATCGCGCTGGCTTTGAGGATCCTGCGAACGGAATGGCCCCGGGGCGGATGATCGTGCGATAATTGATGCGCTGAAGCAACATTGTTGCGTACCGACCACGAGCGGGGAGCCCACATGCTTTCGATCACCGACCTGACGGATTTCATCGAACTCGATTTCGAGACCGTGGTCATCATTGCCCGCGCCACCGGCCTCGACGAACCGGAATCGGTCGGACTGGCCCGCCAGTTGCTCGAAAGCGAGGATGGCATCGCACTGATCCATCACATGTACCGCGACCATATCGACGCACCATCGGGCTCGCGCCGGGACAGCCGCGAGTTGACCCAGAGCTATCGGCGCTTCGCGCGCAAGTATCCGCTGCCGCACGCCTTTCCGGAGGCCTGAGACGACGCACTCGAGACCGGGACGCAATAAATTGTGCATCGGCACGGCAGCGCCGGCACAACGGGCCGCCGCGATGGTCGAAGACCCTATCGAAGCTGCCCGTTTCCGCAATGCAAAGGCTGATCGCCCTCTATCGCCTGATCCGCAGGGACATCCGCATCCTGGCGTTCGCCCTGCGCCATCCGCGGCGCCCGGCCTGGCTGCTGCCCGCACTCGCCGGGCTGGCGCTGTACGTGCTCTCGCCGGTGGACCTGCTGCCCGATACCCTGCCGCTGGTCGGCATCGTCGACGACCTGGTGCTGATCCCGCTGGTGGTCGGCCGGCTGCCGCCGGAACTGCGCAACGATGTGCCGGACTGATCCGGCTCAGAAGCGGCGTTCGCCGTCCTTCCGTTCGTGCGATATGCGGCGTGCCTGCTGATTCTGCAGCTTCTCGAGGTGCCTGCGCTCATGCCGCGTAAGCTTGCCGTCGGCCTTTGCGGCGCGTATCGCATCGCGGATCCGATCCTGGCCGCGGCGCAGCGCCATCGCCTCCCTTTCGGTCAGGTCGCCAGCGACGATGCCGCGATCGATTCGCCGCTGCTGATGTCTGCTGCGCTCGTCAACGGCGGGAGTGGCGGTGCCGGCCGCGGCGATCGAGCTCGCGGCCACCAGAAGTGCAGCACAGAGGTGTCGCCCGGTGATCATGGCTGGGACCCATCGAAGATGTCGTTGGCCGATTTACGGCAGATCCGCTCGCTGATGCAGGGGGCAGCATGGTCCGCACCGTGATGCAGTCGGCGCACGTTGGCCGCCTCATGACCGCGCTGCTGGTCCTGTTCTGCCTGGCCGGATGCGCTCGTGACGAACTGTTCCGGCAGGAATCCTACGTGTTCGGCACCCGTGTCGAGGTGGTCGTCTACGGTGACGACCCGGCGCTGGCGAACGAGGCGCTGGCCGAGGTGCTGCGCGAGTTCGACCGCCTGCACCGGGCCTACCACGCATGGGAGCCATCCGAGCTGACCGAACTCAACGATGCCATCGAAGCCGGTCGTCATCATCAGGTTTCGGCCGAGCTGGCGGCGATGCTGGCCGACGCCAAGCGACTCTCGGCGCTCGGTGACGGCTTGTTCGAACCGGCCATCGGTCGTCTGATCGAACTGTGGGGATTCCATACCGACACCTTCTTGCCGAAACTGCCGGCCGAAGGCGCGGTACGCGCCCTGGTGGCGCGCCGGCCGCGGATCCTCGACCTGGTCATCAACGGCCGTACGGTCAGCAGCAGCAATCGCTTCGTGCGCATCGACCTGGGCGGCTATGCCAAGGGCTATGCCCTTGACCAGGCCGCGCGAATCCTGCGCAAGAAAGGCATCACCAATGCCCTGGTCAATATCGGTGGCAATGTGCTGGCACTCGGCGCCAAGGGCGACCGTCCTTGGCGCATCGGCATCCAGCACCCTCGCGACGCCGGCGTACTGGCGTCACTGCCACTCTACGACGGCGAGGCAGTCGGCACTTCCGGTGACTATCAGCGCTTCTTCGAGATCGATGGCGTACGTTACAGCCACCTGCTGGACCCGCGCGACGGACGGCCCGCCCGCGGCACGCAGTCGCTGACCGTGCTGGTCACCCGGCGGCCGGGCGCGGGAACCCTGTCCGACGCCGCCAGCAAGCCACTGTTCATCGACGGCAAGGATTGGCCGCGGCTCGCCGCCCGCTATGACATCGCCCACGTGCTGCGGGTCGACGACAAGGGCGCCATCGAGGTCAGCCGCGAAATGCACCGCCGATTGGAATACCAGGGCGAGCTGGCGCCGGCACGGATCATCGACTAGCCCCGGTGGCCAGCCAGGCGGACGCTGGCGCCAGCGGCTCGCAGGTCGAGCAGCTGGCCGAGCACGACGCCACGGCGGATGACCGAGTGGATGACCTCGCCCTGGCCAGCCGCCGGACAGCCCGGCTGGCTGGCGACGATCGCGAAGCGGGCGACTGCGGGATCGCGGGTCGGCACGAACGGCGGCGGCAGGGCAGTCCCCGCCTGCACCACGTCGGCGCAAACCAGCACCGGCACCGCCCCTGCCGGGCGCTCGGTCGAAGGCGTTCCGGCGAGCCCGGTGTAGCGCTCGAGCATGTCGACGTCCTCCCGCAGCGAACTCGCGTTGTAATCGAGCACCCAGCTGCCGGCGGCGCCACGAAGGCCGCCGGCCAGGCTGTTGTAGAAGACGTGGCCGTAGGGCTGCAAGTGTGCCAGGGTGGTCGTGTGTATCGCCACCAGAAGGCCGACGATAGCGGCCATCAGCCATGCAGCGGCCGGGTTGCCGCGCAGGGCCTGCCAGAACATCCGCCAGCCCAGCGCAGACGCGACGGCAAGCGCCGGCAGCAGGAACAGGAACTGGCGCAGGCCATCTGCCAGCGCCGGCCGTGTCAGCCAGGCGAAGGCGATCGGCAGACCGATCGCCAGTGCCAGCGGCAGGTGCAGCGACCTGCCGCGCCGCGTCTGCGCGCGGCGTTCTGCCACCCGCAAGGGCACCTCCACCGGGCGCCATGGACGACCGCCGAGGGCCAGTCCGAGCCCGATCAGCATCAGTTCCGGCAGCTTCACCACCAGATAGTCATGCAGATAGCTGCGCGGCACTTCGCTGCTGAGCAGCAGGCTGCCATCGACCAGGGTCGGCACGAGGGCGCCGGGCTCGGCAGCAGCAAGTCCGTTCAGCAGAGCCGGTCGGCCGAGCAGCATCAGGCCGGCGGCGATCGCCACCCCGGGCAGCAGCGCCAGCAGCCAGCGGCCGAACAGGGATCTGCCCCGACGGTGCCTCCTGGCCGCCACCAGCAGGCACAGCACCAGGCAGATCGGCATCAGCCAGGCGCTGTCGCCGATCGCCAGCGCGGCGCCGGAACTGACGGCAAAGCCGAACGCGTGAGACGGTGCGAGTCCGGGCAGATCGGCACACAAGCGGGTCAGGAAATAGAGCGCCCAGCTCATGCAGGCCGCCAGTGGGATCTCGGCGGTATGGGTGAACAGTGCGCCGCTCCAGGCACCGGTCAGGGCCAGGATCACGACGGCAAGCAGGGCAGCGGCCTCGCCGCCGAGCAATCTCGCCAGACGCCAGGCGGCGAGCATGCCGCCGAGTCCGAACAATCCGCTGACGAGGTGACGCAGGTCCCACACCGAACCCGTCCACAGGGGCGCCAATGCTGCCGTCAGCAGGTCGAACAGTCCGCCGCCGGCGATCGCCGTGGCCTGCTGCAACGGCCTCGTATCGACCAGGCCGGACTGGTAGAAATCCAGCAACAATCGGCCATAGGCCTGTCGCTGCGGTTCGTCCGGGCCGACGCCGTAGGTCTGCCAGGTCGCCGCCAGGTAGAGCAGCAGCCCGACCGCGACCACGATCGACGCAGGCCGCGCCAGCAGCCGCAGATCGGCGTCGCCGATCGACAAGATCGGCGCGCTGAAACGCGCGGTGTCGCGTCCCGGGTTGCGCATCGGCAACGCGCCGCGATCAGACCGCCGCCGGCCGGGCGTCGACGGCCGGCGCGCTTTGCTGGGCGGCGCCTCGATCCGGCAGGTAGGCGGCGAACTGGCACAGGATCGCGCCGACGTAGGGCAGGGTCTGCATCAGCAGGATGCCGATCCACACCCGCGACTCCATCGCCTGGGCATCCTGGGTCCAGAACAGCGCAGCGGCGGCCAGCAACAGCGCCACCAGCAGCCCGATCTCCTCGCGGATCGGCGAGAAGAACGCCAGCCGGCCCTTGGCCTTCCAGCTCTTCGGCGTTCGCACGAATTCGCCGCGGCGCTTGATGATGCCGGCGAATATCCCGCGCGCTATGGCGTGCGACAGGCCCACCGACAGCACCGACGCGCCGAGGATGTCGGTCCATGGACAGGCCATCGTGCGGCGGTACAGGATCGGTCCGAGAGCCGCCTTGAACACCATGAAGCCGAGCACCGGCAACGCCAGCGTCACCACCGGTAGCCCGAAGGCTGCGGGCTTGACCAGGATGCCGAGAGTCCACGCCAGGCTGGCGAACACGAACACCAGTTGCAGTGCATCGCCGAGCCACTGGAACCAGCCGGTCAGGAAATGGTAGCGCTGGGCGATCGTCAGGCGTCCACCGCCGAGCAGCGACGGCAGGTGGCGCTTGAGGATCTGCATCGCGCCGAAGGCCCAGCGGAAGCGCTGCGACTTGATCGCCGCGAAATCCGACGGCGTCAGGCCGCGTCCGAGGACGTGGTCCACATAGCGCGTGTCGAGCCCCTGCTTGATCAGGCGCAGTCCGAGTTCGGTGTCCTCGCAGATGCACCATTCCGACCAGGCACCATGGTGCTCGAGCTGGCTGCGCCGGACCAGGGTCATCGTGCCGTGCTGGATCAATGCGTTGCGCTCGTTGCGATGGTGCATGCCGATGCGGAAGAAACCGTCGAACTCCCAGTTGCACATCCGGCGGAAGGCCTGGCCGGCCCAATCGCGATGCGCCTGCGGCGCCTGCACCACCGCCACTTCCGGCGAGTCGAGAAAGTGCGGCACCAGCACCGACAGCCAGTCAGGCTCGACGACGTAGTCGGCGTCGACGACACCGACGACCTCGGCCCGGGCGTCGGTCTGGCCGAGCGCGAAGTTCAGCGCCCCGGCCTTGAAGCCCGGCCACTTGGGCAGGTGGAAGAAGCGGAAGTTGGACCCGAGCGTCGCGACATGCGCCTCGACCGGCATCCACAGGGCGGGATCGCTGGTGTTGTTGTCCACCACCAGCACCTCGAAATTGCGGTAGTCGAGACGGGCGAGGCTGTCGATCGTCGCGATCACCATTTCCGGCGGCTCGTTGCAGCAGGCGAGGTGAATCGACACGAAGGGTTCCTGATCGGCCGGCAACGGCGGGCGCGGACCGAATCGCCGGCGCCAGCGACCCTTGAACATCAATTCGCCGAACTCGAAGCCGTGGGCCAGCAGCACCGCCGCGGTCAGCCCGGCCGCGCAGATCAGCAGCACCAGCCCGATCTGGTCGTTGTTGGTCAGATAGTAGTCCTGCGGCACATTGACGCTGACGACGAAGACCGATACGCAGGCCTGGATCAGGGCCGCCAGCCAGAGCCGGCCGCGGGCGCCCCAGCCGCGCAGCAGCAGCGCCACCAGGAACATCGGCACGAACGCGATCTTGACCGCGGTGAGTGCTTTCTCCTGCCAGCGGATGTCGTTGAGGATCAGGCCGTCGAGCGGAAACTTCGGCGTGCGGTCCGCCTTGAACAGGCCCCAGTACGGACCCGCCCAACCTTCCAGTTCGACCTTCCACGGCTGGTCGAAGGCTTCCATCAGGTAGTAGTCGAGGCCGCGTTCGCGGGCCAGCGGCAGGAATTCCCGGATGAAGCGGGCCTCGGCGGCGACGCTGGCCTCGGCCTGCTGAATCTCCGGACCGCGGCTGGGCCAGCCGATTTCGCCGATCACCAGCGGCTTGCCCGGGAAAGCCCGCGCCAGCTCGTCGTAGCGCTGCATCGCATAGCCGACCGCCTGCTCGGCCGGCACGCCTTCATGGAAGGGGAGCAGATGCACGGTGATGAAATCGACGTGATCCGCAAGCTCCGGATGCTTGAGCCAGACGTGCCAGGGTTCGGCGGTCGACACCGCCTTCGAGGTACCCGCAAGCTTCTTGCGGGCCACATCGAGATACACACTGAGTTGCTCGACGCTGAGATCGTGGCGCAGCAGCACCTCGTTGCCGACGATCAGGCGGTCCACGTGACGATAGTCCCGTGCCGATGCAATCGCGGCGCCGAGTTCGCGCACGTTGTTGGCGTGGTCGCCCGACAGCCAGGCGCCGGCGGTGACCTTCAGGTCGTGCAGTTCGGCAAGGGGAATGATCGACGGATTGTCGAGGGCGCCGTAGGTGCGGATGCGGGTGGTACTGCGCGACAGCAGCAGCAGGTCGGTGCTGATTTCCTCGAGACTCGGGAACTCCCCGCGCGCCGGCCACTGGTCCCGCTGGAACGGACTGTAGGCGTAGCCGCCGATGTCGCCGGCGGCGTCGCCGAAGGCCACGCCGCGGTTGCTCCAGCCCCAGATCAGGTACTGCAGGTATCCCACCAGCGCGGCGACCATCAGTGCGGCCAGCACGCGCCATGTCCAGTGCATCGCTTTCCTCATGGCTCCCTCTTGGCGTATCGCCCGAGACGCTTGCGCTGCGTGCCGGCACGCTGGAGAATGACGGACCGACGTGCCGGGCGAGGCGGCACGCAGAATCCGACAGCCGACATCGAGCGTTCTGGAATGTCTCGTCGGATTCGATTCTAAGTGGGGCGACAGACCCCGGCAGCGCCGAATTGGTAACAAATTTTGCGCCGCACAATAAGGCAAGGAGAGCGCATGAACGCCGATGCCAGGAATATGTTCGGGATAATGCTGGTGGCCGCCATGGCCTTTCTCCTGGCGCTCGCCGCAAGGCTCGGACTGGTCGAGAACGAAAGTCTCCTGGTCGCCTGCAGCGGCCTCTCGGATACTGCCTGCGACACCGCCATCGTCGCCCGCGAAGCCGTCGTCCAGAGTTTCGTCGGCGGTCACCTCGGGTGGATCGCGATGCTGGCCGCAGGCATCGGCCTGGTTGCCCATTGGCGGCCGGCGGCATGGTCGGCCTGGGTGCTCGGCATCGCCGGCATGGTGCTCTACAACGTCGAACCGGCGTCGGCGGCGGCGCTACTCGCGCTGCTGTTGCTGGCCCGCCGCCCATCCGCCCGCCGCCTGCACCAGGCACAGCACTGACCACGCGACGGCCTGCAGGTTGCCGGGTTCCGGCAGCAGGCGCACGAGGCCGGCGATCGCCGTCACCGCTGCGCAGATCCTGATCGCATCGCGTCGCGGCCCGGCCAAGGTCTCGCCGCACAACAGCAGCGCCGGCGCAGCGCCGGCGTACATCCACAGCGGGAAGTCGCGGTATCGCGGATCGGCCGCCAGCCAGAGTGCCGCCAGCGCCGAGCAGTAGAGAATCGCCAGGTGCAAGCCGTGACGAGTGCGCGCGACGCCGCCGTCCGGCCGTGGCGACAGCGCCCGCAGAAGCAGCCAACAGGGCCCGAGCAACGACACCGTGCCGAGTGCCAGCCATTCGCTGCCGTCGCGCCAGGCCAGCCGCGCGTGTTCGAACAGCAGCGCGCCGCAAAGGCCCAGCCAAAGCCCGCTCGCGACGAAGGCGGCGAGCGGTAGCCGCCGCCGCCCGGCGAACGCGGCCAGCACGCCGAGCGACACGGCGCCGGCAACGCCTGAGGCCGGCACGGCGCCGAGTCCGTCGCGCCGGGCCACTGTGCCGGTCAATGGAAAATGCAGACGATTGGCGCCGTCGAGGATGCCCCAGTAGCCACCCACGGTTCCCTCGAGGCGACGCTTCCACGGTTGATCGAAGGCTTCGATCAGGTTGTATTGCCACCGTTCGCGCGCGGCCACGGACAGGAACTCGCGGACGAAGCGCGCCTGCTCGAGCCGTCCCGGTACGGCCGGGCCGCGCTGCCGGCCGGCCGATGGCCAGCCGCTCTCGCCGATCAGCAGCGGCTTGTCGAATTCCGCTTCGACACGGTGATGGACGGCCGCGACGTGCGCGACCGCTTGTGTCGCGGCCACCGGGTGATCCTCCCAGAACGGCAGGATGTGCACGGTCACGAAGTCCACCGCTTCGGCAAGCGCGGCGTTGTCGAGCCAGATCTCCCAGACATCGGCATAGCTGACCGGCACCGACACCTGCCGCCGCACCTCCTCGAGCAGGGCCGCGATCTCGGCGACGCTCCGTTCCCGCCGCAACAAGACCTCGTTTCCGATCATCAGTGCTCGCACGCTGTGCGGGTGATCCCGGGCCAGCTCGACCGCGCGTGCGAGCTGGTATCGGTTGGCGGCGTCGCTGCGACCGATCCAGGCACCGACGATCACCGTCATGCCGAGTGCCTCGGCAACCGCGGGCACGGCATCGAGCCCCTGGTCGACGGAATAGATGCGGACACAGTCGGAAAGCGGCGCGATCGCCTGCAGGTCCTGCCGAATCTGCTCGACCGTGATCGCTTCGCCGGGCACCAGCGGCGAGCGCTCGGGGCCGCGGAAGGGGCTGTACGACAGGCACTGGATGCGCGCGCCCGGTACCTCCGGTAGCGGTACCGGCCGCGTCTGCCAGACCAGCCAGGCTGCGAGCGCGAGGCTCAGGCCCAGATGCAGCCACAGCATCGCGCGCCAGTGGCGGTTCGCGGTCGGATCAGCGCTCATCGGTGCCTCGTCGTCGACAGCCGATCACTATGCCGTGCTGCGTTGCCGCATGATGCATCGACTTGTAAGCACGGCGGACGGCCAACGATACTGCTTCGATGCGTCTGCCACCCGTCACCGTCATCGTCGTCAGCGAGCTGTTCGGAACCGCCCTGTGGTTTTCCGCCAACGGCGTCGCCGACGCGCTGGCCGACGAGTGGCGCATCGGTACCGTCGAACTCGGCTGGCTGACCAATGCGGTTCAGTTCGGCTTCATCTGCGGCACCCTGGCATTCGCGCTGACCGGGCTCGCCGACCGCTTTGCCGCCAGTCGCATATTCGCCGTGTGCGCGCTGCTCGGCAGCGGCTTCAACGCGGCCTTCGCCCTGTTCGCCGGCGGCATCGAGGCCGGGCTGGTGCTGCGCTTCGCAGTCGGATTGTGTCTCGCCGGCATCTACCCTTTGGGGATGAAGCTGGTGGTGGGGTGGGTACCGGAGCGCGCCGGTGAGGCCTTGGCACTGCTGGTCGGCATGCTGGTGCTGGGCACCGCACTGCCCCACGGCGTGCGCTGGGCCGGTGCCGACTGGCCCTGGCAGGCGCCGATCCTGGTGGCTTCGATGCTGGCCTTGTTCGCTGCCCTGCTGGTCCTGATGCTCGGCGACGGCCCGCACCTGAAGCCTCGCGCGGGCGCGCCGCCGATGCGACTCGGACGGGTCCTCGTGGCCTTCACCCGACCGGCCTTCCGGGCGTCCGCGCTGGCCTATTTCGGACACCAGTGGGAGTTGTACGCGATGTGGACCCTGGTACCGGTGCTGGCCACGATCGAGGGGCTCGACGCCCATTTCGGCGGCGCCTCTGCGATCGCCTTCTCGGTGATGGCGGTCGGCGCCTTGTGTTGCGTCGCCGGCGGCCGCCTGTCGGTACGGATCGGCAGCTCGCGGGTCGCCGCGCTGGCGCTCGCGATCTCGATGGCCTGTTGCGCGCTGTTCCCCCTCGCAGGCGATCTGCAACCGGCCGCCCGCTTCGGCCTGTTGCTGCTGTGGGGCGCATCGGCCGTTGCCGACTCGCCGCATTTCTCGGCGCTGTCGGCACGGGCCTGCCCGCCGGAGATCGTCGGCAGCGCACTGGCGCTGCAGAATGCCCTGGGCTTCGCCATCACGATGATCTCGATCGCGATCGGCACGCATCTCGTCGACGCCTGGGGCAGCCGGGTCGCCTGGCTGCTGCTGCCCGGCCCGCTGTTCGGCCTGATCGCGCTGCGGCCGCTGGTCGCGCGCGGTGCATGAACCCGTCGTCGCCGACGGACTCAAACGTCTGCCGAGGACGGTCCATCGATGTAAGTCCCGGGCGCCGGCACCGGTCAGATGACTTGACCTGGCCATTAGGGCCTCGGCTCGACGGAGATCTGAAGATGAAACGACGCGACATGCTCGGAGGCCTGCTCGCACTGGCGGCCGGGCACACCTTCCCGGCGCTCGCCGCGAAAGGAGGCGGCAGCATGCAACTGACCAAGTCCAAGCAGGAATGGGCAGCGTTGCTGCCCGAAACGTCCTATGCGGTGCTGTTCGACGAAGCGACCGAACGGCCGGGCAGCAGTCCGCTGAATCACGAGAAACGCGAGGGCACCTACGTCTGTGCGGCGTGTTTCCTGCCGCTGTTCAGCAGCGCTGCCAAGTACGACAGCGGTACCGGCTGGCCGAGCTTCTTCCGGCCGCTGCCCGATGCGCTGGGCACCAAGACCGACTGGAAGCTGATCGTGCCCCGCACCGAATACCACTGCAGTCGCTGCGGCGGTCACCAGGGCCACGTCTTCGACGACGGACCGCCGCCGACCGGCAAGCGCTACTGCAACAACGGCGTCGCGCTGCGCTTCGTGCCCGAGGGCGAGGCCCTGCCGGCACTGCGCACCTGAACCTGCCGGCGGCCCGGCCGGCACTTGGGTGAATGGCACGAGCTCGGGTATGGTCGGCGGACTTGCGCCGGGAGTCCGCCGTGCCCGATGGTCCATCGTTGCGTTCACTGTCCGACCGGATTCGCCAGATCCTGCTGTTCGAACTGGGGGGCCTGCTGCTGATCACACCGCCCTTCATGTGGCTGTCCGGCGTCGGCCTGGGCGAATCGTTCGGCCTGATGGCCACGGTGGCGGCGATCGCCGCCGCGTGGAACGGGCTGTACAACACCTGCTTCGATCTTGCCGAAGGCCGCATCACCGGTCGCGCCGCGGACCGCCGGGGGCTGGCAATGCGCTGCGCCCAGGCGCTGGGCTTCGAATTCGGACTGCTGTTGCTGACGCTGCCGATCGTCATGGCATGGACCGGGATGGACTGGCAGACGGCGCTCGTCGCGGACATCGGTCTGGCACTGGCCTACGTCGCCTACGCCTTCGCCTTCAACCTGGCGTACGATCGCGCATTCCCGATCGAGTCGCGTGCGCACAGCGACCCGTTCGCCTCGCACTGATGCGGTCCGCCGTGGCCGCCCGGAACCGGCAAGCATGGCGTCACCGCCCAAGATCGACACCGACGTCCCCCTCGGCCCGCTGAACACCTTCGGCCTGCCCGCGCGCGCGCGCCGCCTGGTGAGGATCGAAACTCTCGACGACGCCCGCGCATTGCTGGACGCCGGCGCGCTGGCCGACGGCGCACAGATTCTCGGCGGCGGCAGCAACACCATCTTCGAGGCCGACGTCGACGCGCTGGTGCTGCACGTCGCGATCGGCGGACGGCGTCTGATCACCCAGGACCGCGCCGGCTGGCTGGTCGAGGCCGGAGGCGGCGAAGACTGGCACGGTTTCGTCCGCTGGACGGTGGATCGCGGATGGCCGGGCCTCGAGAACCTGTCGCTGATTCCCGGCACGGTCGGCGCGGCGCCGATCCAGAACATCGGCGCCTACGGGCTGGAGATGGCGGCATGTTTCGATTCGCTCGAGGCGCTCGACCTGCGCAGCGGCCGGCGGCGGCGGTTCGGACGCGACGAATGCGGGTTCGGCTACCGCGACAGCATCTTCAAGGGAACCGAACGGGGGCACTGGCTGATCGGCTCGGTGCGCTTTCGTCTGCCGCGGGCATGGCAACCGAACATCGGCTACCGCGAACTCGCCACCGAGCTGCAGGGGCTCGGCATCGCGACGCCGGAACCACGGCAGATCTCGGATGCGGTCATGGCGATCCGTCGCCGCAAACTGCCCGACCCCGCCCGTCTGGGCAATGCCGGCAGCTTCTTCAAGAACCCGGTGCTGGACGTCGCCGCCTTCGCCCGCTTCCGCCAACGCTGGCCCGAGGCGCCGGCCTTCGACCAAGCCGGCGGTACCGGCAAGGTGGCGGCCGGCTGGCTGATCGAACGCTGCGGCTGGAAGGGCCGCGACCTCGGCCCGGTCGGCGCCTACGAAAAGCAGGCGCTGGTGCTGGTCAACCGCGGCGGCGCCGTCGGCGCCGACGTGCGTCGGACGGCCGAAGCGATCCGCGGCGACGTGCTGGCACGCTTCGGTATCGCGCTCGAGATCGAACCGGTCTTCGTCGGCGGCAGGCCGAACTGAGGGCGGTCGCGGCTCGCTGTCGGGCGCGCCCGGGGTCGTAGTGGCGCGCCCGCAGGCCGCGACCGGCCGCGGGTCAAGTCCGGCGCGCAACTGCCGAAAAGACAGGAGCCAACCCATTCCCGAGAGCGAAGGACCAT
>JAGRFY010000035.1:0-708 GCA_020445765.1 Rhodocyclaceae bacterium
CCTGCGAGTTCGACTACTCCGGCGCCCAGGCGTGCAAGGCCCTGCGCGAAGAGGGCTACCGGGTGATCCTGGTCAACTCGAACCCGGCGACGATCATGACCGATCCGGGCACCGCCGACGTCACCTACATCGAGCCGATCACCTGGCCGGTGGTCGAGCGCATCATCGAGAAGGAGCGGCCCGATGCGCTGTTGCCGACGATGGGTGGGCAGACTGCGTTGAACTGTGCGCTGGACCTGGCCAGCAAGGGCGTGCTCGAGAAATTCGGCGTCGAGCTGATCGGTGCCTCGCAGGAGGCGATCGACAAGGCCGAGGACCGCGAACGCTTCAAGGAGGCGATGACCCGGATCGGGCTCGGCTCGGCGCGTTCCGGCATCGCCCACAGCCTCGAGGAGGCGCTCCAGGTACAGGGCGGGCTCGGCTTTCCGGCGATCATCCGGCCGTCGTTCACACTCGGCGGCACCGGTGGCGGCATTGCCTACAACATGGAAGAGTTCATCGAGATCTGCAAGCGCGGCATCGAGGCCAGCCCGACCAACGAACTGCTGATCGAGGAGTCGTTGATCGGATGGAAGGAATTCGAGATGGAGGTCGTGCGCGACAGCCGCGACAATTGCATCATCGTCTGCTCGATCGAGAACCTCGATCCGATGGGCGTGCATACCGGTGATTCGATTACCGTTGCGCCGGCCCAGACCCTGACCGACA
>JAGRFY010000035.1:730-6142 GCA_020445765.1 Rhodocyclaceae bacterium
TCGATCGCGGTATTGCGCGAGATCGGGGTCGATACCGGCGGTTCGAACGTGCAGTTCGCGATCAATCCCGACGACGGCCGCATGATCGTCATCGAGATGAACCCGCGGGTGTCGCGTTCGTCGGCGCTGGCGTCGAAGGCCACCGGCTTTCCGATCGCCAAGGTGGCGGCCAAGCTGGCAGTCGGATTCACCCTTGACGAACTGAAGAACGACATCACCGGCGGCGCGACCCCGGCGTCGTTCGAGCCGTCGATCGACTACGTCGTCACCAAGATTCCGCGCTTCGCGTTCGAGAAGTTCCCGCAGGCCAACGACCGCCTGACCACGCAGATGAAGTCGGTCGGCGAAGTCATGGCGATGGGGCGCAACTTCCAGGAATCGTTCCAGAAGGCGCTGCGCGGACTCGAGGTCGGTGCTTATGGGCTCGACGCGGTCGAGGCCGACGAGGAGGATCTCGATCACGAACTCGGCAATCCGGGACCCCAGCGAATCTGGTACGTCGGTCAGGCCTTTCGTGAAGGCATGAGTCTCGACCGGGTGCACTCGATGACGCGCATCGATCCGTGGTTCCTGGCGCAGATCCAGGACATCGTCGCCACCGAGAAGTCGCTCGCCGGCCGCTCGCTGAAGAACCTCGGCGCCGGCGAATTGCGCCAGTTGAAGCGACAGGGGTTTTCCGACCGACGCCTGGCGACGCTGCTCAACAGCGACGAGACCGCGGTCCGCCTGCACCGCCAGGCCTCGGGCGTGCGCCCGGTGTTCAAGCGGGTCGATACCTGTGCCGCCGAGTTCGCGACCGCGACAGCCTACATGTATTCGAGCTACGAAGAGGAATGCGAGGCAGCGCCGACCGGTCGCAAGAAGATCATGGTTCTCGGCGGCGGGCCGAACCGGATCGGACAGGGGATCGAGTTCGACTATTGCTGCGTGCATGCCGCGCTGGCGCTGCGCGACAACGGCTTCGAGACGATCATGGTCAACTGCAATCCGGAGACCGTGTCGACCGACTACGACACTTCCGACCGGCTGTATTTCGAGCCGATCACCCTCGAGGACATCCTCGAGATCGTGCACGTCGAAAGGCCGGTCGGCGTGATCGTCCAGTTCGGTGGCCAGACGCCGCTGAAGCGGGCCCGTGCGCTCGAAGCCAACGGCGTGCCGATCATCGGTACCTCGCCTGACATGATCGACGCCGCCGAGGACCGGGAGCGTTTCCAGCGCCTGTTGAACGACCTCGGCCTGCGCCAGCCGCCCAACCGCACCGCCCGCACGCCGGACGAAGCGGTGCGACTGGCCGCCGAGATCGGCTATCCGCTGGTCGTGCGACCGTCCTACGTGCTCGGTGGCCGGGCGATGGAGATCGTGCACGAGCAGAAGGATCTCGAGCGCTACATGCGCGAGGCGGTCAAGGTGTCGAACGAGTCGCCGGTACTGCTCGACCGCTTCCTCAACGACGCCACCGAAGTGGACGTCGATGCGCTGGCCGACGGCGAACAGGTGATCATCGGCGGCATCATGGAACACATCGAACAGGCCGGCGTGCATTCGGGCGACTCGGCCTGCTCGCTGCCGCCCTACACACTGTCGCCGGCGCTGCAGGACGAGTTGCGACGCCAGACCGAGGCCATGGCCCGGGCACTCGACGTCCGCGGTCTGATGAACGTGCAGTTCGCGATCCAGGGCGAGGGCGATGATGCGGTGGTCTACGTCCTCGAGGTCAATCCCCGCGCCTCGCGCACCGTGCCATTCGTGTCGAAGGCGTGCTCGCTGCCGCTGGCCAAGATCGCGGCGCGCTGCATGGCCGGCATATCGCTTGCCGAGCAGGGCATCACCGGCGAGATCGTGCCGCCGTACTACTCGGTCAAGGAGGCGGTGTTCCCGTTCGTCAAATTCCCGGGCGTGGACACGATTCTCGGGCCCGAGATGAAGTCGACCGGCGAAGTCATGGGCGTCGGCCGCAGCTTCGCCGAGGCCTTCGTCAAGTCGCAACTCGCTGCCGGCAGCCATCTTCCGAAGTCGGGCCAGGTGTTCATCAGTGTCAAGTCGAGTGACCGTGCCGCTGCGGTCGAAGTCGCGCGCGAACTGCATGGTCTGGGGTTCACGCTGCTCTGCACCCGCGGCACCGCTGCCGCGATCGCGGCCGATGGTCTGCCGGTCGGCGTCGTCAACAAGGTCACCGAAGGGCGGCCGAACATCGTCGACGTGATCAAGAACAACGAAGTCTGCATGGTCATCAACACCGTCGACGAGAAGCGGCAGGCGATTGCCGACTCGCGTTCGATTCGGACCAGCGCACTGGCCTCAAAACTCACCATCTTCACGACCATCGAGGGCGCTCGCGCCGCCTGCATGGGCATGCGTCATCTGGCCGGCCTCGAGGTTTATTCCGTGCAGTCGCTGCACGCCGAATTGAGCTGAACCATGATCAAGACACCCCTGACCCTGCACGGCGCGGAGTTGCTGCGGCAGGAACTGCACCGCATGAAGACCGTCGATCGTCCCGAGGTGATCGCCGCGATCGCAGAGGCCCGCTCCCATGGCGACCTTTCCGAGAATGCGGAGTACGACGCCGCCAAGGAGCGCCAGGGCTTCATCGAAGGCCGCATCAAGGACCTCGAGGGCAAGCTGGCGACCGCGCAGGTCATCGATCCCAAGCTGCTCGACGCCGACGGCAAGTGCGTGTTCGGGGCCACCGTCGACCTCGAGGATCTCGACTCCGGGCAGGCCGTGACCTATCAGATCGTCGGTGACGACGAGGCCGATCTGAAGCAGGGCAAGATATCCATCAGCTCGCCGATCGCACGGGCGTTGATCGGCAAGTACGCCGGCGACGTGGCCGAGGTCCAGGCACCGGGCGGCATCCGTGAGTACGAGGTCCTCGACGTTCGCTACGAGTGAGCCCGGCGGTGGCCGCGGCTGGTGCGCCGGTCTGTGCCAGGTGGTCGCCAGCCTGTGGGCCGGCGCCCAGTGGGCGGTCGGCTACCTCGTCGCGCCGACCCTGTTCGCGCTGCTCGACGATCGCCGCGAGGCCGGGCGTATCGCCGGCTGGATGTTCGAGCGGGTCAATCTGCTCGGACTCGGCTGCGCGGCATTACTGGTCGCGCTGCTGGTGGCCCGGCGCCGCGCCGCGGTGACCCGCGAATTTCTGCTGGTCGTCGTCGTCGCGATGCTCGCCTTGAGTCTGGTTCTGCAGTTCTGGATCCAGCCGACGATGCAGGCGCTGAAGCTCGCGGGCGAGGCCGCCGGCGCCGCTTTTGCGACGTGGCACGGCGTGTCGAGCGGGCTCTACCTGTTGCAGTCGCTGCTGGCCGTGGTGCTGGTGGTCGGCGTCCAGCGCAGGCCGCCGTGCTGAATTGTTCGGGCGACCCGTCCGTGCCCGCAGCGGCGGCCGTTCGGCAGCGCCGGTCAGCGCCGCTTCGGGCGAGAGGCGGCCGCTGCCGGCTTGCTGTCGGCCGGCTTCGCCTTGCGCCGAGCCTTCGGTGGGCCGCCGCCCTCGGCGAGGGTCTGGGCCGCGCGCTTGGTCAGCGGCGCCGCCGAGCGCGGTCGGCGCCGCGCCGGCCGCGTCGCCGGCTCGTCGTCCGGCGCCCGCTCCCGCCACACCACCAGCAGCTTGCCGATGGCCTGGACCGGCGCTGCGCCGGTCAGCCTGCAGATCTCGTCGAGGTAGTTGCGGCGCGCCTCGCGGTCGTCGCCGAAAACCCGGATCTTGATCAGTTCGTGCGCCTTCAGCGCGGTCTCGATCTCCTTCAGGACGGCTTCGGAGAGGCCGTTGGCCGAAATGGCGACGACGGGATCGAGATGGTGGGCGAGAGCCTTGAGCTCGCGTCGGCGGGCAGGCGATATGTCATTCATGGTGGCTGTTCCCGGGCAAGGGGCGCGATTCTACTCCGATGAAACCGAGCAAGACCAGCAAGGCGTGGCTTAACGAACATGTCCACGACCACTACGTGCAGCGGGCGAGGAACGAAGGCTTTCGAGCTCGAGCGGCCTACAAGCTGCTCGAGATCGACGAGCGCGACCGGCTGCTGCGGCCGGGCATGACGGTGGTCGATCTGGGCGCGGCACCGGGCTCCTGGAGCCAGGTGGTCTCGCAGCGACTGGCCGGCAACGGTCTCGCGATCGCGCTCGACCTGCTGCCGATGGTGCCGATCCCCGGTGTCGACGTCATGCAGGGTGACTTCGCCGACGACATGGCGCTGCACGAACTCGAGGATCGTCTCGGCAACCGTCCGGTGGACCTTGTGTTGTCGGACATGGCCCCCAACTTGTCCGGTGTCGCCAGCGTCGACCAGGCCCGGGCGTTCGCGCTGGCGGAACTGGCGCTCGAGTTCGCCGAACTGCGACTGGCACCTTCCGGCCGATTTCTGGTCAAGGTCTTTCAGGGGGCCGGATTCGACGATTATCGGCGCCACCTCAACGAGATCTTCGCCAAGGTCGCGGTGCGCAAGCCGAAGGCCTCACGCGACCGCAGCAGCGAGGTGTATTTCCTCGCGGGCGGCAGAAAGTAGGCGGGGTGTTTGCCCACTTTGAACGTTAGCACATAGAATCAGTCCATTGAGCAGCCGGCCCCTGTAGGGCCTATCGGGAGTGCAGCTTGAACAATCTCTTCAAAAATCTGGCGATCTGGGTTGTGATCGGCATCGTCCTGATGACCGTCTTCAACCAGTTCAACACCCGTCAGGTCGCACAGAACACGATGGAGTACTCCCAGTTCATGGAGGAAGCGCGTTCCGGTCGCATCTCCAAGGTACTGGTGGATGGCCGCGTGCTCAAGGCCACGACCCAGGAGGGGCGCCAGATCACCATCTACACGCCGGGCGTTCAGGACATCTGGATGGTTTCGGATCTGATGAAGTACGGCGTCAAGGTCACCGCGGCCAAGCCCGAGGAAGAGCAGTCCTTCCTGATGAACATCTTCGTGTCCTGGTTCCCGATGCTGCTGCTGATCGGGGTCTGGATCTTCTTCATGCGCCAGATGCAGGGTGGTGGTCGTGGCGGCGCATTCTCGTTTGGCAAGTCGCGGGCGCGGATGCTCGACGATTCGGCCAATTCGATCACCTTCGCCGACGTCGCCGGCTGCGACGAGGCCAAGGAGGAAGTATCCGAGCTGGTGGACTTCCTGCGCGACCCGTCCAAGTTCCAGAAGCTCGGCGGGCGGATTCCGAAGGGCGTGCTGATGGTCGGCTCGCCGGGTACCGGCAAGACGCTGCTGGCCAAGGCGATCGCCGGTGAAGCCAAGGTGCCGTTCTTCTCGATTTCCGGCTCGGATTTCGTCGAGATGTTCGTCGGCGTTGGTGCCGCACGGGTGCGCGACATGTTCGAACAGGCCAAGAAGCAGGCGCCCTGCATCATCTTCATCGACGAGATCGACGCAGTCGGTCGTCAGCGCGGCGCCGGCCTCGGCGGCGGCAA
>JAGRFY010000156.1 GCA_020445765.1 Rhodocyclaceae bacterium
GGTCAAGTTTCGGCGCCAACGGACAATTCAGCAGCATGGCAAGTCTCCGCAGTGCGAGCGTGCGTCGCCATTTTCGCGCAACTGGCGCTAAGCCTCAAAACGCGCGTGGACGCCGTTGCGGCGACCGTCGGCTCCGATGCGTCCGGCCATCGCCGCCCGGAACGGCGGACAGGCGCCGGTCGACTCGACGAGGCGACGACACAATTCACGAGTGTCCGGTGCCGGTCGCCGCTCGACGATCGGCGTACGCACCGCCGCAGCAAGATCGGCAATCAGGATGCCGGACAGCGCGATCATCATCAGCAGGGGCAGCATGGAAACGAGCAATCGGCAGGGAGGGCGGTTCATCGGCAACTCCGTCGGCATTCGGCCTTTGTCGCTGCAGTGTGGCGCGCGCCCGCCAGCGCGCCGGTAGGCTTCGGCTGCACCATGCCTCGGATGGCGCCGCGACACGCCGTAGGCGCTGTCCGACGGCGCATCCGGGGCTGCCTCACGGTTCCATGTCCAGCGACGGCAACAAGCCGTGCAGGCGATGGACCGCGGCAAGTCCGCGCAAGGACGACAGGCCGGGCAGCAATTCGTCGTCCTGTGACAAGGCATAGGCCATCGACCAGTCGGCAAACATGCGTCCGCTGTCGAGCGGCCCTTCGTGCAGCACGGTGAACTGGGTGTGACGGACGTCCTCGCAGATGATCTGGGCGAGACTGCGTACGGCCTCGCGCTCGCCTTCGATGTACTGACAGAACCGCCAGCCGTCGAACACCAGCACGCCGGTGATCTCGTCCAGGCGATTCTTCACTCGCGAAGTCCGAATGATGTCGCCGACGCAGGACGGATTGACGTCCGCGTCGATGATGCTGGTATAGATGAGATGGTAGAGATCGAGTTCCATGATGTATCCGTCCGCAAGTTGCGATCGATCGTTCGGTTTCGCACTATAGTGCGGCCGGATGCGCCGCGACATGTGAAATGACATATATTCGACGGCACCGACGAGGTGTGCCGTCAAGTGTCGCAACGCGGCAGAGATGCCCGGCCGCGAGCACTCGCGCGGGGATCTGTCGATGGAGGGAATGGGGTGAGCTCGGAGACATCGTGCACGAACTGCCCGCTCAGGAGGCAGGCGGCCTTCCGCGCCAACGAAGCTTCGGAGATCGCGTTCATCGAACGCTTCAAGAGCCGGCAGATGCGGGTAGCGGCCGGCTTGCCGATCCTGCTCGAAGGTGAACGTTCCGACCGGCTGTACACGATTCTCTCGGGCTGGGCGCATCGCCACCGGAGCCTCGGCGACGGCCGCCGGCAGATCCTCAATTTTCTTTTGCCCGGCGATTTCGTCGGGCTCCAGCAGGAACTCGACCACGACGCGATGCACGGCATCGAGGCCCTGTCCGACGTGACCCTGTGCGTGTTTCCGCGGCAACGGCTGTGGCATCTCTATCAGGAATACCCGAGCCTTGCCTACGATCTCACCTGGCTCTGCGCGCACGAGGAACTGATCGTCGACGAGAACCTGCTGTCGGTCGGTCGGCGCAGCGCCGTCGAACGCATCGGCATGCTGCTGATCCATCTCTACAAACGCGCAGAATCGGTTGGCCTGTGCAGTGACGGCAGCGTGCGGATGCCGATCAGCCAGCAGCACATCGCGGACGCGCTGGGGCTGTCACTGGTCCATACCAACAAGACACTGCGGCGTCTGAGCCTGCTCGGCCTGATCGAATTGCGGGGCGGCGCCCTGCGCATCGGCGATCTCGGCAGATTGCGCCAGCTCGCCGACTACCATGCGTTGCCGCTGCGGGCGCGGCCCTTGATCTGACGCGCTCGCCCGCTTCAGGCTTCGCGGCCGCGGGTCTTGCCGCTTTCGGTCTTTTCGTTGCGCGGCTTCGACGCCTCGTCCGGATCCTGGTCGATCAATGCGATGATCGACCAGCCGGGGCCGGGCTCGCGCTGATTGTCGGCCGCCAGCACTTCCAGCCTGCCCTTCGGATCCAGCGCGAACAACGGCGTCGCGCGCGCACCGTACATCTCGGCGAAATGGTCCAGCGTGTAGTTCTCCGACAGGTTGGTCCTGCGGATCTCGGCACCGCGATAGATGCGGCGCGACAGGTCGACGTAGGTGACATCCTCGCCAAAGGCACGGCGCCCCTGGCGCGCCACGTCGGCACGCCCGCTGGCGTTGCCGCCGACCCGCAGCGCAAAGACGTGTCGCGGCCCGAACTGGTCGCGATAACGATTGCAGGCGAGACCGTTCAGGTGGGCATCGGCAGTCAGCGCCAGCAGATAGCCGAGGCCGGAGGTGTCGAGGTAGAGCTCGGCATGTTCCGACAACGGGTTGCCGTAGTATGAACGCAGCCCCGCCATGCGCGCCCGGCTGACGTTGTCCCACAGTGTGTCGGTCAGCATCACGCGCACCTTCTGCTGATCGAGTGCCTTGGCGATGGTCCGTGCCAACGGATTGGCACCGATGATCAGAAAGCCGTGCGGGTCGGGCTCCGACACCTTGAGCCAGCGCCCGAGCGAACTCGCCGTCAGGCTCTGGAAGACGACCGTGCCGATGATCACGACGAAGGTCATCGGCACCAACAGCGCGGCCTCGTCGAAACCGAGCTCCTCGAGCTTGATCGCGAACAGCGCACTGACCGCCGCGGCGACGATGCCGCGCGGCGCGATCCATGCCAGCAAGGCGCGCTCGCGTAGGCTGAAGCTCGAGCCCCAGGTGCAGTAGGCCACCTTCAGCGGTCGCGCGACGAACTGGACGACCAGGAAGACGCCGACCACCAGCCAGCCCAGTTCGGCCAGTTGGCCGATATCGAGACGCGCGGCGAGGAGGATGAACAGCACCGTGATCAGCAGCAGCGAAAGGCTCTCCTTGAAAGCCAGGATCTCCTCGATCGGCACGCCCTTGCGGTTGCCGAGGTAGATGCCCATCACCGTCACCGCCAGCAGCCCCGACTCCTCGGCGAGTTCGTTGGAGATGGCAAAGGCGCCGAATACGGCGGCCAGCGTCGCGAGGTTGTAGAGGTAGGCCGGCAGCCAGTCGCGCCGCAAGGCCTCGCCGAGCAGGTAGCCGATGACGGTGCCGGTCAGGGTGCCGATGCCGATCACCGAGACAAAGGCCAGCAGGGTCTGGCTGAAGGCGGCACCGGCCTCTCGGCTGACGATGAATTCGAACACCAGCACCGCCAGCAGCGCGCCGATCGGATCGATGATGATGCCTTCCCAGCGCAGGATGTTGGCGACCTTGGCGGTGGGCCGCACGCTGCGCAACATCGGCACGATCACGGTCGGCCCGGTGACCACCATGATCGCGCCGAACAGCGTCGCCATCTCCCAGGAGAAGCCGGCCAGCCAGTGGGTGGCGAGTGTGGTCACGCTCCAGGTCACCAGCACGCCGCTGGTGACGAAGCGGCGCACGACATGCTCCATGCCGCGGATCTGGGCGAGTTCGAGGGTCAGGCTGCCTTCGAACAGGATTACCGCCACCGACAGCGACACGAAGGGAAAGAGCAAGGGCCCGAGCAATTCGTCCGGGTCGAGCCAGCCGGCCACCGGCCCGGCGACGATGCCGGTCAGCAGCAGGAACAGGATCGCCGGCAGGCGGAGCTTCCAGGCGAGGAACTGGCATGCCCCGCCGGCGATTGCCAGCGCCGCCAGCATCTGCATCGCGTGTTCGTTCATGCGGATCGGCCGGGAGGCTGGCGCGGGGGGCTGGATCTGGACGGCCGAACGGCCGGGTCGGGTCGCTTCATGGCGATGATGATAGCGAACCCGGACGCGACCGAGGGAAAAGCGACCGGGCGGCGGGCGCCGGCGAGACGCCCGGACACCGGCGCCGACGCCGTTTACGGTCCGTATGCTCGAGCGAGGCTGGTGCCTGCTCGCGTGTCTCGAAGTCCCTCGGCCGGTCGCTCCGACACGGCAGCCGACCTGTCCTCGGCTTCGGGCAGGAAGCGCTCGCATGGCGGGAAACGGGCCGCCACAGTGGCCCCTCGACAGCGGGCGCCATCGGCCCGCGCTCCCCTTAAACGTCCCGTCATGTGGTGGCAGTGCAGGGTCTCGCAGGCCCGGCTGGCACAGCGTGCAAGTCTCGCAACAAGACGGATAGCGGCGCCATTGCCTTCGGCACCACGCCGGGTCATCCCAAGCAATGCCGGCTCGCGCCTGCCGCAGTCGCAGGCATCGAATCGCCGGTCTCGCGAAACGATCGCGACGGCGCCGACCGCGGCGTCGCAGGCCAGGACGGCCGGACGCGACGATGCCAAGCGGCAACGGTCGTTGCCGGATCGATCGGACCTCACTCGCCGGCAACACCGGCTCATCTCGGCCATACAGGGAGGCAGGCGGCAGCGCCTGCGCAAACGCCGCTCGCGCCCTTGCAGGCGCGCGATGCGGGCGACCACTAGCGGTGCGCGCGCTCCGAGATCTCCTGCAGGGCACTCATGACGCCGGCGCTGCCGGCCTCCATCTGCTCGAGGGCCCTGATGGCATCGGCGAAACGACCGCTGCCGGCCAGGTCGAGCGCCTGCCTGCCACTGTTGTGCACCTTGGCATGCGGCGCCTCGAGCGCCCGATAGGCCCCGAGATCCGCAAAGTTTCTGCCCTGGCCCTCGTAGTACCACTTACCGAGCCGGCAGGCGGTGTGACTGGCGAAGTCCGACACGGTCTTGTCGGAATGGCCCGCGACCGCGCGATAGACTTCCATCTTGAAGATCAGGTGATCGAACTTGGCCAGTTCGACGAAGCTGTGCACCGCCGCGCCCTGCATCACCGCGGCCATCTGGCGCGCCAGCGCGCACAACTCGCCCATGCTCTCACGAGCGCTGCGGCCGTCTTCGGCCGCCGTCGATGCCTTGTTCGACAGGGCCTCGATGGTCACCTGGGTCTTGCCGGTTTCGCCCTGGATCGCATTGACCAGTTCGGAGATCTCATTGGTCGCCGTGGCCGTTCTTTCGGCGAGCTTGCGCACTTCGTCTGCGACCACCGCGAAGCCTCGCCCTTGCTCGCCGGCTCGCGCGGCCTCGATGGCGGCGTTGAGCGCGAGCAGGTTGGTCTGATCGGCGATCTCGCGGATCAACTGGACGATGCCGCCGATCTGGCCGGCCCGCTGATTGAGTTTCTGTACCGATCCGGCGGTCTGGCGGGTCTCGCCGGCAAGGCGGTCGAGATTGTTGGCGATGTGGTCGATCGCGGCGGCACTGTGGTCCGCCGAATCGGTGGACCGGGCGGCCGCCTCCTGCTCTTCGGTAAGACTGGCGGCGAGGGCGCCGAAGGTGCGCTGGACATCGCTCAACGATCCACTGTAGACCGTCAGTTGCTCGAACAGCGATTCGAGCATCGCGACCCGCTCCCGGGCGAGCGCGCACTCGCGCTCGTGGGCGTCGAGCCCCGCCCGCAACTGCTCGCTGACGCGTCGCTCTTGCTCGAGCGACTGCTCCAGGCCCTTGATCCGCTCGCGCAAGGCCTCGACTTCGCGGCCCGATCCGAAGATTCCCATCGACTCCACTCCTGGCGATTTCGCAGCCACCCGTCCAAGCGGGCATCGCATGGAATTTCGGTCGGATGCCGAGGAACTTTAGGGCGCCCCGACGCGGCCCCGGCGGGCGGGAACGGGGCCTGGCGCAGTAGCGTCACTGCGACAGCGGGGCCGCTGCCGCGGTCGGTGCCGGACCACGGGCAGTGCGTCGGGCACAGGACGCGTCGCAAGGCCTTGGTTATGAATCATTCCTCGTAACGATGGCGACGTTCGCCGCGGAATCGGGAACCGCCGCCGATGGACGCAGTCGCGAGGCCGGACGGTGGCATGCCCTTCCCCGCCGCGTCACGAGATGTCACATAGGCCGGCCCATGCGGGTTTCGCGTCGAATCTCGCCGACGGGCGCGTCCGAACTCGGATTCCGGGATAATCCGACCGGTCTGCGACTGCGAGCGTCCAGCGATGTCGGTCAAACGTAACGATCCCTGCCCCTGCGGCAGCGGCAAGAAGTACAAGAAATGCTGCGGCGCCAGCGTGGCGGCCGCCCGCCGCCCGCCGCCGGCGGAACTGCTTCGACAGGCGTCGGAGCACCACATGGCCGGCCGGCTGGCCGACGCCGAGCACCTCTACCGCAGTGCGCTCGACAACCGCGCGACCCATGCCAGCGCGCTGCATGGCCTGGGCGTCATCGCATTCCAGCGCGAGCGTCACGCCGAAGCCTGTGAACTGATCGGCCAGGCCATCGCCGAACGCCCGGACGTGGCGCTCTACCATTTCAATCTCGGCAAGGCATGCCGCGCAGCCGGCCGCCTGGCCGATGCCACCGAGGCCTATCGGCGGGCGCTGCGCGTCGAGCCCCGGCATGTCCCTTCGCTCGAGAACCTCGGCAACCTGCTGGCCTTCCAGAGCCGCTTCCTCGACGCCGCCGACTGCTTCCGCACCGTGGTCGAGCAGCAGCGTGACAACCTGCGCGCTCGGCGCGCGCTCGGTGCCGCGCTGTGGCGCGGCGGCCGCCTCAAGGAAGGCATCGACACCTACCGCGGCGCGGCCACCGGCCCGATGGCACGCCTGCGGCTCGCGATCATGGACTGCGCGACGCAATCGTCGCTCGACGACATCGCGGCGGTTCGCACCGAGTTGCACGATGCGATGGATCTGGTCGAGGCCGAAGCACCGCTGCCGGGCGATGCCGAGGCGGAAATCGACGTCACCTGCTTCTATTCGGCCTACCACGGTGGCAACGAGCGCGACACCCTGTCGCGGCTCGGAACCGTGCTTGCGAAGGCCTTTCCGGCACTCCAGTTCGTCGCGCCGCATTGCCGGCCGTCCGCCGTGCGCGAGCGCAGGGCGAAGCCCCGCATCGGTATCGTTTCGCCGTTTCTCGGCGAACATTCGGTGACCCGTTACCTGGGCGCGATGCTGGCCGGGATCGACCCCGAACGCTTCGAGCTTTGGATATTCACCCAGCCGTCTTTGAAAGGCGACACGGCGTCGGCGCTGCGCGAGCGCGCGGCACGCTTCGTCGAATTGCAGCCCTCGCTGCCGGCGATGCGCAGTGCGATCGGCGAGGCCCGTCTAGACCTTCTCGTGCACGCCGACCTCGGCATGATGCCGCTCACCTATCTGCTGGCCTTCTCACGGCTGGCCCCGGTCCAGGCCACCACTTTCGGCCACCCGGTGACCAGCGGCGTGCCGGCCATCGACTGGTATCTGTCGCATGCCGGCGTCGAGGCCGCGGATGCATCGGCGCACTACAGCGAGCGCCTGCACCTGATGCCGGCCGGCGGCACCTTCTGTTGCTTCCCGCGACCGGCGCCGGCGCAGACCGTGCTCGACCGCGAGATGCTGGGCGTGCCCGGCGATGCCCACCTGTATCTGTGCCCCCAGAACCTGCTGAAGATCCATCCGGATTTCGATCCGATTCTGCGCGCCCTGCTCGAACGCGATGCGAAGGCCCTGGTGGCCTTCGTCAGCGACAAGGAGGACTGGCGCCCGCGACTCGAAGCACGACACCGGTCGAGCCTTGGGGCACTCGCCGACCGCGTCATCTACCTGCCGTATCAGAACAGCCGCGACGGCTATTTCAGTCTTTATCGGCTCTGCGATGCCGTGCTCGACCCGCCCCACTTCAGCGGCGGCGTCACCAGCTTCGACGCCTTCGCGATGGGCGCCCCGGTGGTGGCCCTGCCCGGCCGCTACTTCCGCGGCCGCCAGACCTGGGCACTGTATCGGCGCATGGAGATCGACGACTGCATCGCCCGCGACGCCGACCACTACGTCGACATCGCGCTGCGGCTGGCGGCCGACACTGCCTTTCGCAGCGACGTCTGCAGCCGCATCGAGGAACGCAATCACCTGATTTTCGACGACCCGTCGGTGATCGCGCACTGGAACGACGCCCTGGCCCGACTGGCTGCCGAGGCCGCCACAGGCGACTAAGGACCGGCCCGCCACCGCGGTGGCGCCGGCTCAGGCCGCCGCCGACAGTTGACCGTTGCCGCGCGCCCGCCGGGCCGGCGTGACCTCGATCACGCTCTCGGCAGTCAGTTCCGGACCGAGCGCCGGCTGCAGCCCGACCGGCTGACGTGGATGCCGCGCATGGGGTGCGGCGCCGCGCGGCGCCGTCGAGAAGTAGCGCGCGGCCTGCACCACCTGTGGCAGATTCCTGGCCAGATGCCACAAGCTCCAGCGATGCTGCCAGAGTCGTCCGATGAAGCGGCGCCGGTAGCCGCGACTGTCGTAGAAGCGCCGCACGTGCCAGTTGTACAGGGCATCCATCTCGGATCGCGTCTCGAAGCCGCTCGGCCTGAGCACGAAATTCAGGCAGTTCATCAGGCGCCAGTCTTCGTCGAAGTCGCCCGCCTCGCCATTGCGGCACTCGTTCCAGATCGGTGCGCCGTACATCGGGCTGAACTTGGTCATGTTCATCTCGTCGAGGTCGAGCGAGAGGATGAAATCGCTGGTGGCGCGAAGCGTCGCCGGCGTCTCGCCCGGCAGACCGAAGATGAAGAGCCCCTTGGCTCGCAGCCCGGCGCGATGAATCAGTTCGACGGTCTCACGTACCTCGTCGAGGGTGACGCCGGTCTTGTGTCGCTCCATCATGCCCGGGTCGGCCGACTCGATGCCCAGCGACACCATCAGCGCACCGGCCGCCTTGAGCGCCTGCAACTGCTCGAGCGAGGTATGGCCGGTCCGGATCGCGCAGTTGAAATCGACGCCAAGCGGCCGATCGATCAGACCCTCGCAGAATTCACTGACCCGCTTGCGATGGGCAGTGAACAGATCGTCGTAGAAATTGATGTGGTGGACGCCGAAGCGATCGCGCAGGTAGCGCATGTGCTCGACCATGTAGTCGGCGGAGTTGTACTTGTAGCGCCGCTCGAACACCGTACGATCGCAGAACGAACAGGTGTAGGGGCAGCCGCGCGACGTGACCATCGTCGCCCCCCAGCGCTTCTCATGGGAGAAGAGCGGCAGGTGGTATTTTCGGGGAAAGCCTGCAAGCTTTTCGTAGGCCGGGAAGGGCAACTCGTCGAGGTTCTGAATGCGGGCCCGACGCGGATTGGTCACGACCCGCTCGCCATCGCGGTACACCAGGTTGTCGATCTCCGACGCCGGCCGACCCTCGGCCAGGTCGAGCAGGGTGCCTTCGCCCTCGCCGACGCACAGGTAGTCGATCTCGGGGAAGTGCGCGAGCAGGGGCGCGCCGATCGACGAGACATGCACGTTACCGAAGATCGTGCGCACTGCCGGCGCCCTGGCCTTGACGATCTCGGCCATGTCGAGCGCGTCCATGAAACCCGAGGTCGTCGTCGAGAAACCGACCAGCTCCGGCCTGCTGGCAAGGATCGCCTCGGCATGCGCGGCAGTGCCTTCGGGCGCGTGCGGACCGAGGCAATCGATCACCGTCACGGCATGGCCGTGGCGCTCGAGCCAGGAAGCGAGCGACAGGATGCCGATCGGTGCAAGCCGGTTGGCCAGCACCGAGAAGTCGGGTTGTCCGGGTACGAAATTGAAGCCTGCAGGCTGGACCAGGGTGACTCGCATCGCATTCCATGCGTCGCACGAACGCCATCGATTGTAACGGCACCGTCGGCCCCCACCGGCACCGTCCGGGAGGGACCCCGCCGCCATCCGTCGCGCCGGGCGCAGCCGGGGGAACGGGCGCGTCGCCATCGGCGTCTGAATCCAGCATGCCGGTTGCACGCGCAGGAGGATTCGCCATGGTGGATCGCTTTGCTGCAGCCTGGGTGGCGTTGACGCTGGCCTTTGCGTCGAGCCTCGCCGCTGCACAGGAATCGACGCTGGATGCGCTCGCCGAACCAGGGCGCGTGTTGTTGCTGCGGCACGCGCGGGCACCGGGCTATGGCGACCCGCCCGAGTTTCGCCTCGACGACTGCAAGACCCAGCGCAATCTCGACGAGATCGGCCGCACTCAGGCGCGCCGGCTCGGCGAGCGCCTGCGTGCGGCCGGCATCGAACGCGCAAAGCTGTATTCGAGCCAGTGGTGCCGATGCATCGAGACCGCCCGCTTGCTCGATCTCGGCCCGGTCGAGCCGCTGCCCGCGCTGAATTCCTTCTTCCAACGCCGCCAGCAGCGCGGCGAACGGCTCGCGGCGCTGCGACGGTTGTTCGCAACGCTGCCGCAGGACGGTCCACCGACGATCATGGTGACCCACCAGGTGACGATCAGCGCACTGACCGGCGGCGGCACGCCGCCTGGCGGCGGCAGCATCTTCGCGCTGAACGGGACCGGCGAGCCGGCATTACTCGGCCATACGGCGCCCGATTGATGCCATTGCGGAGACGAAGATGCGCAGGATGATCCCAGCGGTCGCGATCGCACTGGCCATTGGTGGCGCGGCGTTCGCGCAGTCGGTGCTGAAGCCCGAGTTGCGAGCGGAACAGGCGAACGGGTTGGCGCGCCCGCATGATGCTGCGCTCTCGCCCGATGGCCGCCGGCTCTATCTGACCGACATGAGCAACAGCCGGATCGCGGTGCTGGATGCAAACACCCTCGCCGTGCTGGGTCATTTCGGCGAAGGCGAGCTGTCGTATCCGCACGATGCCGAATTCGACGCGCAGGGACGACTGCTGGTGGCCGATACCGGCAACGGCCGCATCGCGATCTACCGGATCGCCGACGCCGACGGCGAACTGGTCGGCCAACTCGGCGGGCTGGCGGCGCCCGAAGGCGTTGCGGTGGCGCGCGACGGACGCGTCATCGCGACCAATACCGGCAGCGGCCAGCTCAGCGTCTTCCGCGACGGGCGGCTGATCCGAACGGTCGGCAGCTACGGCAACGGCGCGCTGCAGTTCGTCCGCCCGCACGACGTCGACGCCGCCGACGATGGCCACCTCTACGTCGTCGATTCGGGCAACCACCGGGTACAGGTGCTGACGCCCGACTACGCGCTGGCGTTTGAGTCCGACCCGTCGCTCGGCCTCAATGAGCCGAAGTATCTGAGCTTCGACGGCGATCGCCTGTGGCTCGCCGACGAGTACAACCACCGCGTGCTGTTGCTCGATCATCGGCTGACCTTGAAGGGCATGCTCGGCAGCGGCGTGAGCGGACGCGGCGACCACAGCTACCACAAGCCCGAGGCGGTGGTCGCGGACCGCGACCGCCTGTGGGTCATCGACACCTACAACGACCGGGTACTGCGATACCGATGGGCGGCACCGCCCTGAATCAGACCAGGCCGCGACGCCAGTCGCGGCCTGATGGCGCCCGCTTCAGCGACGGGCGCACCGGCGATGCGCGATTCCGCCGATCAGCCCGAGTCCGGCGAGCATCATCGCGTAGGTCGCCGGCTCGGGCACCGGCGCCAGCAGGGCCCGGACCTCGCCGGAGCCGAAAGCCGAGGTGTGCACGTTGAGATAGGCGCGCCCTTCGTCGAGGCCGGTGACCAGTGCATTGAATGCGCTGGTCGCATCGCCACCGGCGGCACTCAGGAACGACGCCGAATAGCTGCTGGCGAGACCCATGTCGAAGACGCGGTCGTAGGTGCCGGCAGTCACGCCGGCCGGGAAGCCGTCGAAGGTCGGAAGCTGGCTGGCCACGCCGACATTGCCAGCGAAGGGTGTCGCCGTGCAGCAATGGATATGGGCCGCGGTCACCTCACCGGCAAGATCGGAAAAGCTCGCCTCGACCCGCATCGTCATCAGATCGAAATCGATCGTGACCCGGGCCGATCCGTTGCCGTTGCTCGACACCGGAGGCGACTCGCTGGCGCCGAGCAGCTCGCCCAAATAGACCGACTGATGCGCCGCAGCCGGCAGCGCGACGAACAAGGGCAGCGCCGTCAGGGCGGCGACCACGCAACGCTTCATTCCCATGGCAGAACACTCCCGCAGGTCGGAATCGACTCATGACATTTGGAATTGCGAGTATAGGAGCGCGCGCCGCTGGGGCCGCGAAAATCAAACTCCGTTACAAAGACGCAGATCGACGCGTGCTGCGAAGGTGCCGGATCCGTACGCACCGCTCAGCGGTCTCGTCCGCGATTGCGCCCCTTGCCCGAATCCTGGTCCGGAGGCGCATCTGCCAGGGTGCCGACAGCAACCGCGTGGAACGCGTAGTTGCCGATGCCCGCACCGCTGTCGCCCGGGCCGGACGAGCCACCGAGCGCCGTGAAGGTGACGCTCTGCAGCGAATCGTCGGTGATGCGCACACCGAAGAAGGATTCGAACTTGTCGCCCCTGCGCGCGCTGATCGTGAGCCGATCGCCGCCTACCGTGACGACTTCGACCTGATACTCGTCGGCGTCCTGGACGAACAGATTCATGGCCATCAGGTTGACCCCGGGCTCGACCACCATGAAGGTCCGCGGCGCACTGATCGGCGACTCGCCGGTCAGGCTGACGAAACCCGGGGAGCCGGTGAACCAGGGCGCGGCCGAACTGTAGACGAGGCCGTTGGACAGCAGGATCGGCGCCGTCATCGGGCCGGCCGGATAGGCCTCGAAGTCTTCGACGGCCATCGCCGTACCGGCGCTCAGATCCCGAAAGTCGCGCTCGTCCAGCTCGACGATGCCGGCCTGGGCCAGCGCCGGAAGAGCGGCCAGCACCGCTGAAATCTGCACCACGGTCCGTTTGAGACTGCGCAGGCATTCGCTCGTCTTCATGTTGATTCTCCTGTTTGCGGGATAGCGTTGTTGTCGTCGGCCGTCCGCCTGCGAAGACCCGAGGACAAGGATTCGGCCGAGTCATACTCTGCAAGCGGCGTACCACGCTCCGGCCGGAAGTCGGCATTTCGGTGATGTCCGTTGCCGGCATGCTCGAACGGGCTTGTGGCGATTGAGGAATCTGACCGCGCCCGCGCCATCGGCGTCATGACGCGTGGATTCTGGCCATCCCGCCCCCCCGATACTGGGTAGTGGCGGTGGCCCGCAAACGGGCGCCTACACCCGTTTTCCCCAGTCGTGGCGAGGCCGATTTCTTGGACAAGCGCGGGCTCGTGGACTAGCTTGTCGCCCAGGGGCCCCGGCTCCCGAACCCCACCAAGGAGGAGACAGAAGATGCCGACCACCACGCGATATCCGATGTACAGATCCCCCCCGCCGGCTCGCGCCGGCACCGGCACCCGCGCCCTGCTCGGCCTGTGGGCCGCGCTGGCGCTGCTGTCGACGACACCAGCGGTCCATGCCCAGGCCCTGGCCGACGCAATCGTCACCCAGCGCGAGATGATCGTCACCGCCAATCCGCTGGCCAGCGCCGCCGGCGCCCGTATCCTGCAGAATGGCGGAACCGCCGCCGACGCGATGGTCGCCGCCCAGGCCGTGCTGGGTCTGGTCGAACCGCAGTCGAGCGGACTCGGCGGCGGCGCATTCGTCGTCTACTACGACGCGGCCACCGGCACCACGACCACTTTCGACGCCCGCGAGAAGGCGCCCGCGGCGGCCACCGAGGACCGTTTTTCGGGAATGAGCTTCACCACCGCCTGGCAGAGCGGCCTGTCGGTCGGCGTGCCCGGTACGCCACGCGTCATGGAGGTGGTTCATCAGCGCTACGGCATGCGCCCGTGGCCGCGGCTGTTGCAGCCGGCGATCTCGCTGGCCGAAGGCGGCTTCGAACTGAGCCAGCGCACGGCGGATCAGGTGGCCGGCCTGCTGGCGGGCAACACGTCTTGCTCGGATCGACTGTTCTTCCGCGATCCGGTGGCCTTCGCCTACTTCGCCAACGCCGATTGCACCGCCAAGCCGGGCGGCACGCTGATGGTGAATCACGACTACGCGCGAACCCTGAAGGCGATGCGCCGCAGCGGCGCCGACGCCTTCTATTCCGGCCCCATCGCAGCCGACATCGCAGCCGCCGTTCAAGGTGATGCGGCGATTCCGGGCGACATGACGGTGGCTGATCTCGCCGCTTATCGCGTGATCGAACGGGCTCCGGTATGCATCGAATATCGCGGCCGCAATGTCTGCGGCATGGGACCACCTTCGTCGGGCGCCCTCGCGGTGGGCCAGATCCTCGGCATCCTCGAGAACTTCGCGCTCGCCGGTGATCCGCTGGACGACGCCAATGTCCACCTGTTCACGCAGGCCGGCCGTCTGGCTTTTGCCGATCGCGGCCTTTACGTCGGCGACACCGACTTCGTGACGGTGCCGGTGGCGGGTATGCTCGACAAGGCATATCTCGCCAAACGCGCCGCACTGATCACCGATACCGACATGGGCAACGCCGCGCCCGGCGTACCGCCGGGCGAATTCGACCCGACTGCGCCGGACAACACTGCCAAGCTGTCGGGCACCAGCCACATTTCCATCGTCGATCGCTACGGCAACGCCCTGTCGATGACCACGACGATCGAAAGTTCGTTCGGCAACGGTGTGATGGTGCACGGCTTTCTGCTCAACAACGAACTCACCGACTTCGCCTTCGGGCCAGTCGCCGACGGCTTGCCGGTGGCCAACCGGGTGCAGCCCAACAAGCGGCCGCGCAGCTCGATGTCACCGACCATCGTGTTCGACGAGGCCGACCGGGTCGAACTGGTGACCGGATCGCCCGGTGGTTCGCGGATCATCGGCTACACCGCCCAGTCGATCGTCAATCACATCGACTTCGGTCTCGATCCGCAACAGTCGATCAACACGCCGCATTACCAGAATCGCAATGGCACCACCGAGGTCGAGCGCACGATTGCCGGCGTCACGCGGGCATACGATGCGGACGCGCTCGCCGACGCCCTGGCCGCGCGCGGACACCCGGTGGCCGTGCGCGACGTATTGGAAAGCGGCTTGTCGATCATCCATGTCGTGTATCGCGACGACGATCGACGGGGGCATGGCCGCAACCGCGGCAAGGCCGGAGATCGCAACGACTTCGTGCTGGTCGGCGGGGCCGATTTGCGGCGCGATGGCACGGTAGCCGGCCGCTGACCGTCCTCCCGGCCATTCCCGGCCGGCTGCTCGACGGGCCCCGCCTGCAGTTCCGCGGGGCCGGGCCCGCCGATCACGATCCACCGGCGAATACGTGGAAGCCGCCGCCACCGAGCATTTCGCATTGCAGCACGCACCGCACGAAACAGGCGAATTCGACAGACGAGACACCCCTACAACAGGCGCACATTGCAACTATAATGTGCCTTCCAAAATTCATATCGCCTGCCGAATAGGGGCTAACTGCCCGATGAAAGGGCAGTGCGCCTTCAGCCATGAGTTCCCCCGCGCCGAGAATCGCAGTCTTGCTGCCCTGCCACAACGAAGCGCTGTCGATTGCCCGTGTCGTGGCCGATTTCGCGGTCGCGCTACCCAACGCGAGAATCTACGTGTACGACAACTGCTCGACCGACGCGACCTCACAGGTCGCTGCCGACGCCGGCGCGATCGTGCGTTCGGAACCCTGGCCGGGCAAGGGCAACGTCGTACGCAGGATGTTTGCGGACATCGATGCCGACGTCTACGTGATCGCCGACGGTGACGGCACCTACGATGCTTCGGCCGCACCGGCGATGGTCGACATGTTGCTCATCAAGCATCTCGACATGGTGGTCGGGGTCCGCGACAACATCTACCAGGAGGCACACCGGCGCGGTCACGGACTCGGCAACCGCCTGTTCAACGGGGTTTATCGGCGGCTCTTCGGACGCCTGTTCTCGGATATCTTCTCGGGCTACCGGGTGTTCTCGAAGCGCTTCGTCAAGAGTTTTCCGGCAGTGTCCAGCGGTTTCGAGATCGAGACCGAGATGTCGGTCCATGCCAGTCTGCTGCGGATGCCGGTGGCAGAAGTCCGCACCCGTTACTCGGCGCGTCAGGAAGGTTCGGCCAGCAAGCTCAGGACCTTCCGCGACGCCTTCCGGATCCTGCGCATGCTGCTGGTATTGTTCAAGGAATTCCAGCCGGCCAGGCTGTTCGGTGTCATTGCGCTGATCCTTGCGATGGTCGCGTTGGTGCTGGGGCTGCCACTGCTGCAGACCTATATGGACACCGGTACGGTGCCGCGCATTCCGACCGCGATCATCATCATCGGAATTGCCTTGATGTCGGCCGGGGCCATGCTCTCCGGACTGCTGCTCGACAGCATCGCCGGCGGCAGACTGGAACAGAAGCGCCTGCTCTACCTGTCGGTCGGTCGTGCCGGTGGATCGGACTGACGCATTGTGGCGTTTCTCCGATTCGTGCTGGTCGGCGGCCTCGGTTTCATCGTCGATGCCGGCATCACGCTCGCACTGATCGGTGGCGGCTGGTCGCCCGAAACGGCTCGCGTGCCGGCGATTGCCAGTGCCATGCTGACCACCTGGATCGCCAACCGCAGCTTCACCTTCCGGGTCGCCCACCGCGGCAGCTTGCGCGAACTGCAGAAGTACGTGGCGGTGGCGCTGGCGGCCGCCGGCTTCAACTACCTGGTCTACCGCCTGCTACTGAACTGGAACCTGGCACCGCTGCCGGCGATCGTCATCGCCACTGCACTGCAGGCCGTGCTGTCGTTCCTGGCCTATCGTCACCTGGTGTTTTCGCCGGCAGCGCGGGACGACGGCCAATCCGCCGACGGGGGCCACTGAGCGATGCGCGCTGCCTACCCCGTGCTGATGATCCTGGGTTTCGTGATCAACTATCCCGGACGTGCGCTCTCGGATTCACTGCGCATGTTCAACCAGGGACGCCATCCGAGCTGGCTCGACGACTGGCACTCGCCACTGCTGGCGCTATTGTGGTCGCTGCCGGATCCATGGCTCGGTCAGCCGGCTGCCGGGCTGCTGGTTCAGTCGCTGGCGATCTGGGTGCTGCCGGCTGCCCTGCTGTCCACTGCCTGGCAGCGACTCGACGAAGGTCGGCAACCGCTGCTCGCGGCCCTCCATCTGCTGATGTGCTGTCTGCTGGTGTTGCTGACGCTGCACCTGGCCGGCTATGTCTTCAAGGATGTCGCCTATCTTGCCGCGCTGATGCTCTGCATCTGGGCCGGTTTGCGCCTGACCCACCACAGCGAAGCCGGCACCGCGCCAACGAAATGGTTGGTGCTCGCGGCCACGGTACTCGCCGTCTACCTGATCCGCCCGACGACGATCGGTCTACTGCTGGTGGTTCTTGTGCTGTGGCTGCTCCGCAGCCGGCCCGCACGCTGGCGGCCATTGCTGCTGCGTGCCGTGGCCGCGGGACTCGCGCTGATCGTCCTCACCCAACTCGCCGGCTTCATCAATCATCGACTGCTCGGCGCCAAGCGCTCTGCGGTCGAGATTTCGCTGACCACATTCGATGTCGCCGGCATCTCGGTTCGAAGTGGCCGGAACCTGTTCGAAGGCTTGCCTGCGTGGCCATCCACAATGGCCCACTCCGTCGAGCAATGCTACACCCCCCAGTGGTGGGATCCGTTCGCGTCCTGGGGCAGATGCCGCGAGTACGCGGCGGCGATGTCCGAAAACTCACGCCAGCTCGGACGCGGCGGAATCGTGAACTGGTGGCTCGGCCATGTGGCGGAGAATCCTCTGGCCTACCTTCAGCACCGGCTCGACTTTGTCGGTCACCTGCTGGTCTATCGCGGTAAGCGCGACAACTACTTCCCGATCGACAACGCGCCGGCCGCGCTCAAATTCCTGCAACGCGATCGTGCCGACACGTTCATCGCATGGCAGCCGAGTCTCGGTTTCGAACTGACACACGCAAGCTGGCGCTGGATGACCCAGCGCTTCCTCGGCCAACCATGGTTCTGGCTCGGGCTGGCGGTCGTCGGTCTGATGCTGAGCTTCCGCAGCCGGCCCCATGGCGAGGCGGACCGGCTGCCCGCCTACCTCAGCTTTGCCGCTGCAATCGGAAACTTCGCCATGCTCGCGGTCCTAGGCGTCGCCGATTCGCCGCGTTACATGGTGGTCACGCTCGCATTGAGCGTGGTTGGCTACGCGCTGCTCATTCGCGCCCGGCTGACCGCCGAATCCGGCTGATCCAGACCCGTGACGCTCACCACCACGCGCTTGCAGGCCGCCTCGATCCCGTTCGCGGGCCCCGGCGGCTCACACGCTATGCCGCAAACATCCATTCCGACGCGCCGCCGCGCGCACGGTGCACGACCGAGTGGCATCGAACGCTTGAGCACGGTCGTCGCGAAAACGGCGATCGATCGTGGCCGATCGATGTCGTCGGCGCCTGCGTCGGCGCACGGCCCAACACCCACTCTGCCCTTGCGGCAAAGGCTCCCGGGGAGAACCCGGCCCGACGCAAGCCGGAATTCGTCGGGACTAACGCCGGATCCCTGCGAGTTTTTCGGCAGCGTTTTCCAGCGCGCTCATCGAACCGCCCGTGGATGCCCACAGCTTGACCCATGCCGGCGTTCGGCCACGGCCGCTCCAGCGCAGTTCCCGATTCGACGGGTGGACGTACTTCGGTGCGAGGCGCTCGGTCGGACGCACAGTGCCCGCCGCGCGACGACGCGGCCGCCGAGCCAGTTGTGCCGGGTCTGCGGCGCCCAGTACGTCCTGCAGGCTGAGTCCGCTCGAGCGCGCCATTTCCTCAAACTTGCGGCGCAGCTGGTTCCGCTTTCCCCGGGTCTCGATCTCACGCGAAACCCGCTTCGCCAATTGCCTGAGTTGGTCGACCGGCAGGTCCGAAAGTTCGGGCATGACTACTCCGAAAGTTAAATGCTTCGCTATGGTGCCACGGACCGTAGCGAATGGTCAGTTCACGCGATGGATTGCGACGTGCAGCCGATCGACGATGGACCCCGACGGGTTCCGCCAAGGGCCTGGAGGCATGCCGGCCGAGGCAAGAACTTCGCTCGATCACAGGCATCGCGCCCGGCGGAACATCCGGTGATTCGAGGTCGCGCGATTCGAATCGGTTCCCCCCTCCGTCGATCGCGGCAAAAAAACCATACGTCCGCCGTCCGGCGTGCGCAGCGCGCCTGCCAGTCACCAGCCGCGGATGTATTCGCTCACGACTCCAGCCGGCGGAGCCCGCCCGCCACGCGCGTTCGCCCGCCGACGGGGCCACTCCAATTCGGATGGCATCGAACGCGATGGACGTGAAGCCCGCGAAAAACTGCCTCACAGCGTAATCCAGGCCACATTCGTGCGCCGGCAGAGTCGATTGCCTTGCCACATGCAAATCCTCTGGCAATACAATGACACCGATCAAATGATCCGGGTTTCCGAGGCTTGGCGTGAACCCGGCAAGGCAAGCGCCTGTCTGATTCGCCGGCCTGCCGGCCGGAGCTTCGCCGCGCATGAGCAAACCCCGGAACAAATGAGTCCGCGATTGCGGCGGACACGCCACTCGCCGATGCATGACAACCGATCTGAAACCACGACTTCCCGGCACACGGCCGTGCGGTGCGGCGCCCGCCGCCGGACATTGACGCTTTGGATCTGAACGCCCTCGCCTCCGGCTACCGCTTGATGTGGTACGAAATCGACTCCGTGCTGGGGCACGGCGGTTTCGGCATCACCTATCTGGCGACCGACACCAACCTCAACCAACAGGTCGCGATCAAGGAGTACTTCCCGGCCAACATTGCGATTCGAACCGAGGACAACCGCGTCTCGCCGTCGTCGGCGAAGAAGGCGGAAACCTATTCATGGGGACTGTCGCGCTTTCTGGCCGAAGCGCAGACTCTGGCCAAGTTTCGGCATACCGGCATCGTCCAGGTATTCAGCGTATTCGAGGCCAACGGCAGCGCCTACATGGTGATGGAGTTCGTCCGCGGCGAGAGCCTGGGAGACCGGCTCAAGTCGCGCACCGTGGTTGACGAAGCGACCATCCTGCGCGCCCTGTATCCACTGCTCGACGGCCTGCAGCTGATTCACGACGCCGGCTTCATCCACCGTGACATCAAGCCGGACAACATCTTCCTCAGGGAAGACGGTTCCCCGGTTCTGCTCGACTTCGGTTCGGCACGGCTCGCGATCGGCAGCCTCACTCAGACCCTGACGATGCTGGTGTCGCCGGGCTATGCGCCCTTCGAGCAATACAGTTCGAGTCAGGCCGGCACTGGCCGCCAGGGGCCGTGGACCGATCTCTATTCGCTGGGCGCGACGCTCTACATGACGATATCCGGCCGCGGCCCGGTGGATTCGATTGCACGCGCCACCGCCACCATCGCCGGTCATGCGGACCCCCTGCTGCCCGCGGTCGAGGCCGGCAAAGGTCGCTTCTCGGAGCAGTTCCTGGCTGCGATCGACAAGGCCCTGGCCGTCCAGCCCCAGGAACGGCCACAAAGCATCGACGAATGGAAGCAGTGGCTGCCGCCGTTCGAGGGCGATGCGGGTTCGACGACCACGGCCGCAACCCGTGCGCCAGCGGCGACCAGCATCTGGACCCAGCCGCCACCGACCGACGCGCCTCGCGCCACGGCAGGGCCGGGCCCGACCGAGATCCTGCCACCGCCGTCGCAGCGGACGCTCGGACCCGCTGCCATCGCGTCGTCGCTGGCGATCGCCGCCGCCGTCGGCGCCGGCATCTACTTCTGGCTCAACCGCAGCATCATCGAGGCACCGGCCACCGAGACTCCGGCCGTCGCGCAGGTCCACCGCGACGAGCCCGTCGATACGCCGACGACCGCGCCACGTGCGATCGAGCCACCACCGGCGGCGCCCGAACCGACACCCCAGCAGCGCATCGAGATTCTGCTCGCCCGCGCCGACGAAGCCCTGACCGCGGGCCGGCTGAGCCTGCCGGCCGGGCACAACGCACTCGGCTACTTTCGCGACGTGCTGGAACTCGACCCGGGCAACCAGCAGGCCAGTACCGGTCTGCGGCGGGTCATGATGGGGCATCTGGCGTTTGCCCTGCATGCGCTCAAGCAGAACGAGTTTTCCGAGGCGCGCCGGCACCTGCAGGTGGCCGAGTCGATCGATGCCAAAGCGCGTGAAGTGGTCAGTGCGCGCAAGCAACTCGAAACCGCCGAACTGGTGGCCAACCAGAGGCTGGCCGCCGAGCGCGCACGCAACGCCCGCATCGCCGGATTGCTGTCGCAGGCCGGGCGCGCGCTGGATGCCGGTCGCCTGGCGGCGCCGGCAGCCGACAATGCGGCAGATGCCCTGGCCGAGGTGCTCGAACTCGAGCCCGACAACGCCGATGCGCGTCAGGGCCTCGCACGCGTCGGCCGTGAATTGCTGGCGCGCGCGGCGACCGCGACCACGGCCGGCGAGTTCGCGCAGGCGCACCAGGGACTGGAGGCTGCCGCCGCGATCGACGATGCGATGCCCGGGCTCGACGCGGCACGCGCACGGCTCGTCGCCGCCAAGAAGGCGGAGCAGCAGAAACTCGCCGCCGACAAGGCGCGCCAGGCCCGCATCGGCGAATTGCTTGCCGCGGGCAAGGCCGCAATCCGTGCAGACCGCCTGGGCCCACCGTCGCGCGACAACGCGCTCGACGGTTTCCGGGCGGTGCTCGAACTCGATCCCGGCAATGCCGCCGCGCACGAAGGCATCGAGGCCATCGTCGCACGGCATCTCCAGGCCGCGGACGCGGCCATCGCGAACGGTGACTTCGCCGCCGCCCGGGATCGTGTCGACGCTGCGCGGGCAATCGACGACAAGGCGCCCCGGATCGGCGAGATCGCCAGGCGATTGAGCGACGCCGAGCAGGCGGCAGCGGAACGTGCGCGCCAGCAGCGCATCGCGCAGGCGCTCGGCCGCGCGACGGCGGCACTCGACGCCGGCCGGCTGAGTTCGCCGACGCCGGAGAATGCCCTCGACGGCTTCCGTGCCGTGCTCGAGATCGACCGCGACAATCCGGTGGCGAAGGCCGGCATCGATCGCGTCGTGCAGGCCCACATCAAACTCGCGCTGCAGGCCGGCGACAGCGAGGATTTCGATCGCGCGCGCAGCCAGCTCGAATCCGCCAGCCGGATCGACGCCGATGCGCCGGCGCTGGCCGTGGCACGCCGGCGCGTCGCCGAAGCCGCCCGCGCGCGGGAAGAACGCGAGGCGGCCGAGCGCGCCCGCGTCGCCCGAATCGGAAAGTTGCTGTCCGACGCCGGTGTTGCCGTCGACGACGGGCGACTGATCGCGCCGCCGTCGGACAACGCGCTCGAAGGCTTTCGTGCGGTACTGGCGCTGGATGCGGACAACACCGCCGCACAGAAGGGGCTCGAACGACTTGCCGCTGCCCTGCTGGCCCGCGGCACAGCCGCCCTGCACGAAGAACGGCTCGATCGTGCCGGGGAAGATTTCGCCGCCGTTGCCGAAATCGATCCGAAGGCTGCCGGATTGGCCACCGCGCGCACACGGCTGGCGGCCGCGGAAAAGGCGGCCGAGCAGCGACTCGCGGCCGAACAGGCGCGCGACAAGCACGTCGAGCAATTGCTCCAGGCGGCTGCGCGGGCGCTTGCGGCCGGTCGCTTGAGTGCCCCGGACGACGACAATGCCGCCGACCGCTACCGCGAGGTGCTCGAACTCGATCCGCAGAATGGGCCGGCCCGCAAGGGCATCGTCGAGGTCCTCGAAAGCCATCTGGCGCGGGGGCGGGCAGCCGTCGCCGCCGGCGAACTCGACCGCGCCGAGGCCGATTTCGATGCCGTCGCGCGCATCGATCGCAACGCCGGCGGCCTGGCGGATGCCCGCCGTCGCCTCGACGAGGCGCGTCAACAACGGGCCCAGCAACTGGTCGAGGCCGAGCGCGCGCGCAGACAGGCCGAGCAGGCGGAAGCCGAACGAAAGCGGGCCGAGGCCGAAAAAGCCAGACAAGAAGCGGAACAGCAGCAGGCTGCCGAACGGGCACGGGCGGAAGCCGAACGTCAGCGCGAAGCCGAGCGCGCCAGGGCGGAAGCTGAGCGCCAGCGGGACGCCGAGCGTGCCAAGGCGGAAGCCGAGCGCCAGCGGGAAACCGAGCGTGCCAGGGCCGAAGCCGAGCGCCAGCGGGAAGAACAGGCGCGACTGGCGGCAGAACGCGAACAACAGGCACGCCGGGACGACCAGCGGCTGACGCGCATCGGCGAACTGCTCGCAGCCGGCGGACGCGCGCTGGCGGCGACGCGACTGACCACGCCGGCCGGCAACAACGCCCTCGAAGCCTATCGCGCGGTGCTCGACATAGATCCCGGCAACCGCGACGCGCGCGAGGGCATCGACGCGATCGTCCAGCGCTATGGCGATCTCACCGATGCCGCGCTCGCTCGTGATCAGCTGTCACGGGCCGAGGACTATCTCGATCGGGCGGCGGAAGTCGATCCGCGCTCGGAGCGGCTGATCGGCATGCGCGATGCGATCGACCGCTATCGGGCCCGGGAAGCGGCACGCCAGGCCGAGGCGCAGCAGCACAGCGAAGAGGTTCAGCGCATGATCGCGGCCGGTGACGCGGCGCTGGCCGCCGGTCGGCTCGATTCGCCGCCGGGCGCCAACGCGCGCGACAGCTATCGCGCCGCGCTGGCACTCGCCCCGGACAATGCCCAGGCCCGCCGCGGCATCGCCACGGTCGCCGAACGCCAAGTCGGACTTGCCCGTCGCGCGATCGCCGGCGAGCAGTGGGCCGTCGCACTGGCGCAGCTCGAGTCGGCGTCGACGACACAGCCGTCGCTGCAGGCGATCGGCGATGCCAGAAAGGAACTCGACGAAGCCCGCGCACGGGCGGAACGCGCACAGGCGGCGCGCAACCAGCCCAAGCCGCCACCGCCGCCGCCCCAGCCTCGCGCCACTGCGAAGAGGGCGCCGAGCGTTCTCGGAAAATGGTGTGGCGCCAGCCTGAGCGTCGAATTCACGGCGGATCGCTGGATCTTCAGCCTGCCCGACGGGCAACGCGCGAGCTACCGGGTCAGCGGATACAGCATCGACGACGACAACCTGACGATGCGATGGATCGACGAGCGGCGGCGGCAGATGGTGACCGAATTCGGCCGCTTCTCCGAGGACGGCAAATCGATGACGCAATTGCGCGGCAAGCAAGAAGGCGAAGACGGCTGGCATCAGTACAACCGGCGCTTCACACGCTGCTGACTGCCGCCGGCTTCATCCGCGCACGCCAACGGTCGTCGACGAAAGAATCCCGCCCCGGTCCATCGGACACCGGGGCGGGATCTTCTGCCTCGCCGCAGCCAGGCGCTCAGAACGTGTAGTCGATGCCGACGCTCCAGATCACTTTGGCACGCAGCCCCTCGTCGTCATTGAGCGGCAGGATCACGTTGGCGCTCAACGGCGCCGTGCCGAAGGCGTTCCATTTGGCACCGATCGCGACGTCGATCAGGTGGTCGCGTTCGTCCGATTCGTTCGGGTAGTAACGCCCGAGCAGATCCACCGCGGCAGTGAAGTCCTTCGAGCCGCCGGGCTGCGCATCGAAGCCGACCAGATAGCGCAGGTTGCTGCGATCCGAATTGCTCGAGTGTTCGTAGCCGACATTGACGTGGGGCGTGATCGACCCGTATTTTCGGGAAGCGACGAACATGCCCATGCCGGCCCAGTCGCCGGTGCCGAGCAGGTCGTCCTCGTCGCCCGTCGGCATCGTGATCTGCCCGACCACGGCCATCTCGGGCGCGCCGCCACCGCTCTTCTCGAAAGCGTACTTGGTGCGCACGACGATGTCGCCAAGGCCGGTGGCGGTACCACCGGTCGAATCGGTCGCGGCATCGCCGAACTCGCCGAAGCGGTGGAAAGCGTCGCCACCGCCGTTGTCGATGATCGTGGCCACCGCCCGCGCCTCGACCTTGGTCTCGACGATCGGCACGATCACGCCGACATCCCAGTTGCTGCGAATGCCGTAGCTCGCATAGAAGGACAGGATCTGCTGTCGCACTTCGGCGTCGATGTCCACCTGGACTTCGTCGAACTCGAAGGCGAACACGTCAGGCGGCGGGCCGATGATGCCGTCTTCGTTGGCGTCGATGTGGGGCAGTCGAACCGACAGCGAATCGAGATCGTCGCCCTCGAACTTGGTGAATCGGGCCCGGGTATAGGAGACCCCGAGGTTCACGCGGCCCTCGCCAATGGTGTTCGCGCGCTCCGCGACCAGCGGCCCGAGGCTCTCGGTGTTGCGCACTGGGATGCCCTGCTGCACGTCGAAGATGAAACTCGAGACGGTCGAATTGAACGCCAGCGCACCGAGGCCGGACGCGATGCCGTCGCCCAGGCCGTTCAGGGCGACCAGCGACGCCTCGGTGAAGTGTGCATCGTGAGGAAACTGGCCAAAGCGGTCGAGCGTGATGCCATCGCCGCCATACAGATCGGAAATGAAGTTCCTCAGGTCCCCTGCCTGCGCATGAGCGGCACAGAGCGAGAGGGATGTCGCAACGGCGAGCGGCCAGCGGCGGCGAGCAGGCGCAGGTGACGCGAATGGCATGGAACTTCCTCCTGTCGGGAGCGGAAATGGGGCAGACCGAGCGTCACATTCGCCATCATGACTACGGTCTAGGCCTTGAAGCGGTCACGATTTTTATCAACTAATCCGAGGGAAGGCAAGCCGGCGGCAATGGCGCCGGTATCGGCAAGCACGGCCGCCGGCAGGTGACGCCGTGCCCGCAAGGCACCGCGCACGGTCAGTTCACCGACCGCTGCGGTGGCCGTCGCGGTGTGCCGCGTGCCCGTTCAAGCGAACGACGCACCGACGGGAGCGCCGCGCATCCGGTTCTCGCGGTCCGACCGCTGGCCAGCCGACGCGACGCGATTGGCCGGCGAGGTTTTGCCGTATCACTGGCCGCCGCTCTAAACTGTTTGTGTCCGGCCGCCGCCCCATCGGCCCGCGCCTCGGCCGGCAGGCCGCGCTGCGGGCCCGGTCCCGATCACACGACCAGTCGATGAGTGTCATGGATCTCAGACTCGAATTCTCGCTGCCGCCTTGGCTGCCCCGTCTTGCCGCCACCTGGCATGGCGGAGACGAGCGCGCCCGCATGGATTTCGTCATCCGGGCCGCCCGACAGAACGTGCGCGAATGCACCGGTGGCCCCTTCGCAGCAGCCATTTTCGCGCAGGAATCCGGCGCGCTGGTCTCGCTCGGCATCAACCTCGTGACCACGGAGCGACTGTCGATGCTGCACGCCGAAATGGTGGCGATCGCCTTCGCCCAGCGCACCCTCGGGCGAAGAAACCTGGGGCACGCCGAGCATCCGGCGCTCGAGATCGTGACCAGCGTCGAACCTTGCGCGATGTGCTTTGGCGCGATCCCCTGGTCGGGTCTCAGGAAGGTGATCTCGGGCGCAACCGATGCCGACGCGCGGGCAATCGGTTTCGATGAAGGCCCGAAACCGAAGGACTGGACCCGGCCGCTGATCGAGCGCGGGATCGCCGTCCAAACCGAGGTGTTGCGCGCCGACGCGAAATCGGTGCTGGAGGAATACGCGCGATCGGGCGGCATCATCTACAGCCCGTGCGAGCGCGAGTGAGTCGCGAAGACTCCGCGTAGGCGTGCAGCGGATGACGATCGATCCGCCCCAACGGGCCAGCGCCGGCAACCGCGCGGCCGGCCCGATCTCGCCGCGATGACCGCGGTACGCCGACGACCGCGAATTCGTCGGCACCTGGCGGCGAGGCACGACGGCCACGCTGGCGGCACGGCCAGCCATACGCGGCATGCCCGGCGACAGCGACCTGCACAGGGTCGGCGCTCTCGGGCCAAGCGCACTTGCGCATCTGGTCGGCACTGCAACTGCGGCACTCGTCGCCCGATTCTCAGAGCCGCACCGGACGGCTCACCATCAGCACGGTGAGGATCGAAAGCATTCCTTCGTCAGCACAGGGGTGCCGGCGCCGAGATGCGCGAACAGTGCGGCCAGCGAACGAGGCCGTACCACGACTTATCCCTTTCATGCGGCCAGCGCGCGCACCCTCTTCACCGGCCCTGCCACCCGATCGATCACATCGACGATGTCGTCGCCATGGCGAAATCACGCTGGCCGCGCCCCGATCGCACGCGCAGCTCGGAGCCATTCGCAACCGTCGATCGATGAATCGCCGTGCGCAGGCAATGCGTGACGCCCGACCTGCTACCAGGATTGGGCCGGACCAACGTCGCCTGAACCTTCGACCCGTTGCACGACATTCGGATTTCCGAGGTAGTGCAGATCTCCGCTGCCGGTGCTGAGCACGTCGAGTTGTTCACTCGCGCGAACGGTCGCGTCGCCACTGCCCGCGAGCTCGACGCGGGATCGGGTGCTGTGCAGCTCGCCCGTCGCGTAGTTGCCCGAGCCTGTGGCCTGCAGAATCTGCTGCTCGACCCGTCCACCGCCCACGGTGAGGTCGGCAGATCCGGTCAGGCGCGTCTCGAGCCGCCTGGCGTCGAGGCCCTCGATCGCCACGTTGCCGCTGCCGCTCAACTCGAGCCGCAAAGTCTCGGTGTGCAGCGGCCCGGCAACCACATCCGCGCTGGACGTCACCTTCAGTGCGTCGAGCCGCTTCACGGTGAGGTCGAAGCGCAGCGGATGACGCGTCTGGAATTGCTCAGCGTGAATGTCGAGATAAAGGACGCCACCGCGCACTTCGCTGCTGATCGCCGGCAGCAGGCGCGGCTCAGCCTCGATTTCGAGCCGTTCGTGCGTCCCCTCGCGGATCGTCAGTTCGCCGAGCGCGTGCATCACGACGCGACCGATACCGGCAACCGGGCGCGATTCGCGCGTGGTCGCCGCGCCATTAGCGCTGCCCGGCATGGTCGCCGCCAGCACCATCAGCATCGCCGCCACGCCGTTTGCAGTGGCCGTCATGGGAACCTCCGACTGCGCGGCGCCACGGTCTTGGTCAAGCAGATCGCATTGCGGGTTTCATGCACCCGAATCGGGCGACCATGGCGATCCTGCAGGCGCAAGTTGCTCTGGCTGGAACCGGTCTTCGGCATCTTCAGCACGCGCTCCTGCAGGATCAGGCGGCCTTCCTGCCAGCAGCGCAATTCATAGGTAACTGCACTGCCGGTGCTGGAGCCCTTGGCCGGGGCGGCGCCGCGATGGCTGTCGGCCGCCTGCACCGCTGCCGGCAGCAAGGCCAGCAGCAGGATGGCGATCAGGCGGTCGGCGACCATGTTCGGGCGGCCGATCGACTTGTCATTGAATTTCGACATAGAAGGTCCTCTCGACGAATGCGCCCCCTGCGACTTGACGATAGGCATCGCGCACCTGGTCGAGGGAGGAGACGGGCAGGTTTTCGAAGTCGGTGCCGACGATCGGGCCCGGCAGTGCCTGCATCAGGTCGTTCTCCGAGGCGAAGCAGGCGACGGTCTCGGGGATTCCCTGCCGATTCGCGACGAACTCGAACAGCATGCTGCCGGGCAGATACAGGCGCGTGTTGGCCTTGACCAGCGCGTCGCGCTTGAACCGGTTCGGGAAGAAGCGCTGAACGCGTCCGTTCTCGTCCTGCAGGTAGCACTGGACGTAGGCGTCGGCACCGGTCTCGACGACCAGATCGATCCGTTCGCCACGCTGGAACAGGGTCTGCCCGTAGTTGGCCGAGAGCGTCATCGCAAACGGCGTCGTGGCCTTGGCCATGACGTTCGCGTGGTCGGCAGCCAGATAGGCGGTGAAGAACTCGAGGTCGAACCCCCCTTCCGGATCGAGCCCGAGGGCTTCGCGGTAGGCGACCGCCGCGTCACGCAGTTCGCGGCTATTGACCCCGTCGACCGGACCCCTGTAGTAGCCCCTCAAGCGCAACTGGTTCTGGAACCAGGCGGTGAGCTGGGGTGGACGCGTCAGGAAACCGGTATACCAGTCCCCGATCTCGCGGCGGATTTCGGGTTCGTCGCCGGTCGCGCCGAGGCACTTCCAGTACGGCGTGCGGGTGAGCTTACCGAACAATTCCACGGCGGCGAGTTCGACCAGGTTGCGCAGCGCCTGAGACTGGCCTTCGGCGCGGGACAGGCTCATGTTGTAGTTGACCCCGAACTTCCGGATCGTCGCGTCGGCGTCGAAACCGGTTCCTTCCTTGTAGATCACGATTGCGTTGCGCGAGGTCACGCCCGGCAGCACCGAGAAGTCCTCGGTATCGAGCATGGTCAGGTCGAGCGCGAGGATGTTCGTCGCGGCATCCTTCGCAAAGCCGGCGCCGATGCCGAAACTGCCGCCGTTGTCGAAGCCGAGGCCGGCGTCGGTCTGCTTCTGGATCAGGTTCTCGTCGAGCTGGGTGATCGAGCCCTTGATGTCGAATTGCGGGCTGACCGAATACGCGTTCTTGCTGTCGGCCTGCTGCAGAAAGGTGATCAGGTTCTGCGAGTCCTGGCCGAACGCAACCAGTCGGATCGCGCGGCTTCGCTTGGTCATTTCCGAAACCGCGGTGATCAGCATGTCGGAGGTGCCGGCATTGACCTTCTTGGTTTGATCGAGGACGTCCTCGGCGAGTACCGAGAGGTCTCTCACGCCGTAGTTGCCCAGCGTGATGTCCATGCAGCGCAGCGCATCGGAGAACCCGGTGATCGAGCGATGCGGCCTCGCCTCCGGCGCGGTGCGAATTTCCTCGGTCTTCTCGAGGGTCTCGGTCTTGACGTCGATGGCCGCACAGCCGACCAGCGCGACGCTAACCGCCGCTGAGACGGCCCGTCGACAAGTGCGGAGCAAGGCGTTGGTGATCATCGGGTGCAACCTCCTTTAGGCGGTCCAGGTCAGCGGCAACGGTTGTTGACCTGAAAGATGGGTTCCGGAATGAAGATATTGACTTCACGTGGCGCCCGGCGCAGGGCACTGCCGCCGGTGTCCACGTTGCCGATCTCGATGCTGCAATCGCCGTCCTCGGCGGAATTTCTCTTCTCGGATAGCGACGAGCGCGGTGAGACGCCCGTCTTCAGCTTGAGTCGGCTCATCTTGGCACGGTTCTCCGCTTCCATCGGGATCGGCTGGGCGTTGGCGGCATACACCAGCTGCGCGCTGAACGCGAGGCCGATCGTCGCCAGTACCAGGCGGGTCATCGAGGTTGGTTTCATGGCATGCTCCTTCGAATCAGTTTCGGGCGGTGTTGCTGCCGGCGCCAGCTTGGGCGGGACCGGCGTTGGGCAGAGTGGGCTGTCGCGTTGTCCGCGGACATTCCGTCTCGTCCCGGTCGTCAGTTACTTGAATACACCGATATCCAGCCGCTGCTTGGTGCGCGCGGAGGTGTTGCTCTGGATCACGGTGTTTCCGTTGGCGTTGACCCGGGCGCTGCCGATCAGCGGGCCATCCATGAAGCCAATGCGTACCTTTTGTTCGGCTCTCGCTCCGCTGTTGGACTGTACGACCTTGTTGTTGTTTGCGTTGACGCGATCAGCCGCGAATGCGCCGGTGGCGAACATGCCGATCAGCACGAGGGCCAGAACTTTGCTGCTTGCGTTGTCCATGTTGCTCTCCTTTGTCGTCCGGTTGGGATCCGGTCGGCAGTCGGCTGCCTGTGTTTCCGTCCCATCTGTTGGGTTGGTCGCGCTTCCGGGGCGATCCGGTTCAGCGACTTCGGCGTCGTCTGCACGCCGCTGTGCCAAAAAGCACAACGCCCGGCGGACCGGGCGGCGTGCTGGGCAGTGGAGCCGCGGCGCTTACTTGTAGACGCCGATCTCGACCGTCTGCTTGGCGCGCGAGCCGCGGTTGGTCTGCTCGACCTGGTTGTTGTTGGCATTGACGGTGGCGCTGCCGATCAGCGGGCCGTCCATGAAGCCGATACGAACGGTCTGCTCGGCGCGCGAGCCGCGGTTGTCCTGCTTGA
>JAGRFY010000157.1 GCA_020445765.1 Rhodocyclaceae bacterium
ACACCAAGGGCGAGACCATCATGTCTCCGGGCAACTTCATCACCGATCCGATCTCGGCGATCTCGTTCGGCATGGCGCTGATGTTCGGTACGGCGGGCCTGCCCCACGTGCTGATGCGATTCTTCACGGTGCCGAATGCCAAGGAAGCCCGCAAGTCGGTGTTCTGGGCCACCACCTGGATCGGCTACTTCTATGTGCTGACCTTCATCATCGGCTTCGGCGCGATCGTGCTGGTCGGTACCAACTCGGCGTTCACCGAGGGCGGCACCCTGGTCAGCGAGGGCGGCAAGCTGATCGGCGGCAACAACATGGCGGCGATCCACCTCGCCAGCGCGGTCGGCGGCAACGTCTTCCTCGGCTTCATCTCGGCGGTCGCCTTCGCGACGATTCTCGCCGTGGTCGCCGGTCTGACGCTGTCCGGTGCCTCGGCGGTCGCTCACGACCTCTACGCGTCGGTGATCTGCAAGGGCAACCCGCCGGCCGGTGCCGAGCTCCGGGTGTCGCGCGTGACCACGGTGATCCTCGGCATCGTCGCGGTGATTCTCGGCATCGCGTTCGAGAAGCAGAACATCGCGTTCATGGTGTCGCTGGCGTTTGCAATCGCGGCCTCGGCCAACTTCCCGGTGCTGTTCATGTCGGTGCTGTGGAAGGGAACCACCACCCGCGGCGCCTTCATCGGCGGCTTCATCGGCCTGATCACCGCCGTGGTGCTGACCATCCTGTCGAAGTCGATCTGGGTGGACATCTTCCACAACGCAGAGGCGCTCTTCCCGTACAAGTCGCCGGCCCTGTTCTCGGTGACCGCCGGTTTCGTCGGCATCTGGCTGTTCTCGCTGCTCGACAGCAGCGCCCAGGCCGCACGCGAGAAGCTGGCCTACGACGCGCAGGAAGTGCGCTCGGAGACCGGTATCGGCGCTGCCGCCGCATCGGAGCACTGATCGCGTACGGCACCGCCGTTACACGAAACGCCGGCCGGCAACGGCCGGCCTCGCAGGAAGGCCACGCGGCCTTCCTTTTTTTTTGCTCGGCTGGCGCCGGGCGCCGGCGGCGAATTCACGGTCCGACGCACCGCGATCGGGCAACCGATGCGCCGATGCACCGTTTCGATGCCGGCGACGTCCGCTGGCACCACCGGATCTCCCGGCAATCCGCCGGTCCGGGCCTGGACCGGCGTGGCGCGATCCTTGCGCGCCGAGGCGACATCGCCCGCGGCGGCAGGTCGCGGACAGACAGCCATCGTGGCCTGCCGCCGACCTCTCTCACCCCGATTCGGAGAAATGCCATGACACGCGATCAAGTCACGCAACTGATCCTCGACGCCAAGCGACGCAAGAAGCTCTCGTGGAGCCATCTCGGCGAGGCGCTCGAACTCAGCAAGGAATGGACGACAGCGGCACTGCTCGGCCAGATGGCGCTGAGCGAGGCCCAGGCCGGCACCATCGGAAGCCTGCTGGAACTGCCCGAAGACGCCGTCGCGGTGCTGCAGGAGGTGCCGTACAAGGGCTCGCTGCCGTCCGCGGTGCCGACCGACCCGTTGATCTACCGCTTCTACGAGCTGATCAACGTCTATGGCACGACGATCAAGGAACTGATCCACGAAGAATTCGGCGACGGCATCATGAGCGCGATCGACTTCTCAATGGACATCGCACGCGAGCCCGATCCCAAGGGCGATCGCGTGAAGATCGTCATGAGCGGCAAGTTCCTGCCCTACAAGACCTACTGAACACGGCCTGCCTTCGCGCGCGACCGTTGGTCGCCGCGGTCCGGTCCAGGCTAGTGATCCACGTCCTTCGGGTAGGCGGTCTGGAAGTGGAGCGGCGCCCACGATTCGGGCGGCGCCAGCTTGTCGATGATCAGCACCACCGAGTTCACCGGCACGTTGCGAAGATACTGCGCCGGCCCCTGGGCGGGCACCTGCTTCTTGCCCACCTTGGCCATCGGATTGAGCACCACGTCGGCGCGGATGCGCCCCTGGGTCGCATTGAGCTGGAAGACGATCCTGCAGCTGTCGACGCCATGGCTGTTGAGCGTCGCCAGCTCGGCCTGTCCGGCAGTGGCATGCAGGGCCTCCTCGACCGCCAGCACCAGATCCTTGCGGCTGGCGAAGGTGGAGTCCTGCCGGATGTGGCGACGATCGAAGGGATCGTCGCGCTGTTCCGTATGCTGGCTGATCGCGTGGCCGGCATGGGCCTTGGCCACCGGCGCGGTGGGCCGCAGGCGCCGCTCGCTCAGACAGAGCATCTGGTGGATCTCTTCGCGGGCGTAAATGCGGTCGTAGCCCATCGTCGTCCTCCGTGGGTTTCAGCGGCATCCCGGACCGGGCCGAGGGTGTCTCGGCCGGCCGCCGTCACCGCAGTCTAACGATTCGCGCCACCAGCGGGCGGGTGCGCCGATTTGCGATGGCCGTTCGACGACGACCGGCCCCGGCGCGAGCGCGGTGAGGCCGGTGGGAGTCGGCGCGATGTTCTACTGTTGCATTTATCGGGACAGAATTTCGCGCCGGCCACTGTTTGTTGCTTGGCGATTGTCCAATACCCTGGCAGCTACCGCATCAGGCGAAAGACTCAGGAGGCAACCGTGCTCGTCAATGGACGCTGGACAGAAGATTGGCAACCCGTGCAGGAAAGCGATCAGGACGGCCGCTTCCTGCGCCAGCGCTCGAGCTTTCGCGATCGCATCGGCGCCGCTTCGGCGCGAGGCTTTGCTGCCGAAGCCGGGCGCTACCAACTCTACATCGCCTACATCTGCCCGTGGGCCAGTCGAACGCTGATCGCGCTGCGCTTGAAGGGGCTGCAAGCGGTCGTCGACGTGTGCGTGGTCGATCCACGCCTGTCGGACCAGGGCTGGGCATTCACCGGTGAATTCGGCAGCGACCTCGATCGCGAAAACGGCGCGCGCTATCTTCACCAGATCTACAGCACCGCAGACCCGACCTATACCGGGCGTGCGACGGTGCCGGTGCTGTGGGACAAGCGCGAAGGGACGATCGTCAATAATGAATCGTCCGACATCCTGCGCATTCTCGACCAGGATTTCGGCGAACTGGCCGGCGGCGACATCGTCCTGCGCCCGGCCGCGCTCGCCGACGCGATCGATGCCTGCAACGCCCGCCTCTACGACGACTTCAACAACGGCGTCTACCGGGCCGGCTTCGCGACCAGCCAGGCGGCCTACGACGAGGCCGTGGCCCAGGTGTTCGCGACCCTCGACTGGCTCGAGCAGCGACTCGGCCAGAGCAACTGGCTGGTCGGCGAGCAACTCACCGAAAGCGACATCCGCGCCTTCGTCACGCTGATCCGCTTCGAACTGGCCTACTACGGCCTGTTCAAGTGCAACCTGCGGCCGCTATCGGCCTACCCGTCGGTCGTGGCCTATCTCCATCGGCTGATGGCCATTCCGGCCTTCGCCGCGAGCGTACGGCCGGAACACATCAAGGCCGGCTACTACTCGATCAAGGCGCTCAACCCGAACGGAATCGTGCCGGTCGGGCCGACACCGGACTACCTGACCGGTATCGGCCGCTGACGCCGATCGAGTCCGGAGCCGTTCATTCGGTCGCGCGCACGACGTCACGATCGCGCACGTGCACGTAGCCGAAGGCCCCGATCGAGACCACTTCGCCATTGACCGTGGTGTACGAGGCGACGGCCAGCGAATGGTATTCGGAGAAGAACGCGGTGACCCGTCCGAGCCGGAGCAGCGATGCAATCTCGCTGCGGGACGACAAGGCCCGGCTGATCGTCTCCCGGTGGGTCTCCGGTGACGGATTCAGTGCCAGTGCGGCCGCAACGACGGCCACGGCGAGGGCTGCGAACTTGAGAATCGTGCGGGTCGTGTCGGTGCGGGCTCCGGCCATCCGGGTCACGAACGAACCGGAGCCGATTCTCGCACAGGCCCCGAACCGCCGCCCGGGCGGCGAGGTCGAGGGCCGGCGGATTCAGCGTCGCACGACCACTTCCAGGTAATCGGAAGCCACCACCATCGTACCGTCGCCGGCCCGGTTGAATTCGTCGATCAGATGCAGGATGTCCTGCTGCAACGATCGCTGCTGCGCCGGGCCGAGGCCGGCGAGCGTGCGCCGCGTCATGCCGCAGCACTGGCTGAACACCGCCAGCCAGTGCTGCGGCGAACGGTAGCGGAAGACATAGTCGCGGCGCCTGATCGTCGCGTCGGTGCAGTCGCTGGCGAAGTATCGGTCGACGACGGTCTCGACACCCCAGCGGGTCGGCATCGGCAGCCCCGGTGGCGGCGGATTGTAGTGGGCGAGCAGCTCGAAGAAGCGCCCGACGAAGCCGCCCGGTGTCCAGTTGGCGAGGCCGATCCGGCCCCCCGGCCGGGTCACCCGGATCAGTTCGGCGGCGGCCCGTGCCTGGTCCGGCGCAAACATCGCGCCGAAGGTGGACATCGTCGCATCCATTGCGCCGTCGGCGAACGGCAGATTCTCGGCGTCGGCCTCTCGACAAGCGATGTCGAGGCCTTCGGCCGTGGCGCGCGCCGACAATTGTTCGAGCAGGGCCGGCACGATGTCGGTGGCGGTCACGTCGCACCAGCGCCGGGCGGCCGCCAGCGACGCATTGCCGTTGCCGGCGGCGATGTCGAGCACGCGCATGCCTGCCGCCAGATCCATCGATTCGGCCAGGCGCTCGCCGACGATCTGCAGGGTGGTGCCGATGCGCGAGTAGTCGCCGGCAGCCCAGGTCCGCTGCAGGCCGGCCTTGAGGGCACTCAGCTGTGCGAGTGCGATGGTTTCGATTGCACGGTTCATGATCTGTTCTCCTGGATTCGGTGATGCGCTGCGCCAGCCCCGGTCGACGCCGGGGCCGGCACTTCTCAGCGACGATGAATGACGATTTCGAGGTATTCCGACGGCACTTTCATGGTGCCGTCGTCGGCGACGTTGAACTCCTCGATCAATTGCAGGATGTCCTGCCGCAGCGTCACGCGACGCGCTTCGTCGAGCGCCTCGAATGCCTTCAGCACCGGCCCGTACCAAGTGGCGAAGACATCGACGAAATGCGCTGGCGACTGGTAGCGGAAGACGAAGCGGCGCGTCGCGGTCTCGATGTGCCGTGCCAACTGGCCGAAGCATCGTTCGATGAAGTCGCGCGTGCCCCAGGCCGCTGGCGAATTGAGGCCCGGCGGCGGTGCGACATGGCGGCCGATGACCTTGAACAGGCGACCGATGAAGCCATCCGGCGTCCAGCTCGCGAGGCCGATCCGTCCCCCCGGGCGGCACACCCGCCGCAGTTCGTCGGCGGCCCCAAGCTGATCTGGCGTAAACATCACGCCGAAGGTGGACACCACGACATCGAAACTGGCCGCCGCGAACGGCAGCGCCTCGGCATCGGCCTGCCGATATTCGACCGGCAGGCCTTCGGCTCGCGAGCGGGCCTGCGACTGCGCCAGCAGGGCTTCGACGTAGTCGGTCGAGGTCACTGCGCAGAAGCGACGCGCTGCGGCGAGCGTGGCATTGCCGTTGCCTGCGGCGACGTCGAGGACCCGCTCGCCGGCCCGCAGGTCGAGGGCTTCGCACAGGCGCTCGCCGGTGATCTGGAGGGTGACG
>JAGRFY010000036.1:0-35537 GCA_020445765.1 Rhodocyclaceae bacterium
CCGGCCTTGCCGACGTCGCCGACGACGCGCGGGTTGTCGGAATCGTAGCCGCGGTGGGTGGCGAGATCGAATGCCACCGACACGCCCTGGCCGCCGGCCGCCAGAGCCTTGCGATAGAAGGCATTGGACTCTTCCGCGGTCGAGAATCCGGCGTACTGGCGGATCGTCCATGGCCGACCGGCATACATCGTCGCCTGCGGACCGCGCACGAAGGGTTCGAAGCCGGGCAAGGTGTCGGCATAGGGCAGCCCGGCCGTGTCGGCCGCCGTATACAGCGGCTTGACGGCGATACCCTCGGGCGTCACCCAGGTCAGCGAATCGAGTCCACGACCCTTGGTGGACTTCTCTGCAGCGGCCTTCCACGCGTCCAGATCCACCTGCGGCAGGTCCGGCGCCTCGTTGCTCGACATAATGATCACCTCGACATGCGGGTGGCTTTCCGCCACCTCGAAAATTATCGTTCTACAGCGTAGCAGCCGGGCGAAGAAATCGCCCGGCTGCCAATGAAACACTGCCCGAAACGGGAACTGACCCCTCCCTTTATATCCGCAGTCGCTCGACCGTCCGGACAGTGGTAAAATAATACTTTATCCATAATTATGAATGCAAGACCTGTTCTTGGCCTTACAATAGCGAGCATGAACGCAAACCGAATCGCCCCTCTTGCGCTGTACCAGGAGGTCGCCGAGCGCCTGCGCGAGCGCATTTTCGCCCACGAGCTGCGCCCGGGCACGTGGATCGACGAGCAGGCCGTCGCCGACCAGTACGGCATCTCCCGCACGCCGCTGCGCGAGGCGCTCAAGGTGCTGGCCGCCGAGGGCCTGGTAACGCTGAAGCCACGCCGCGGCTGCTACGTCACCGAGATCTCCGAAAAGGACCTGGACGAGATCTTCTCCGTGCTGGCCCTGCTCGAGGGTCAGTGCGCGGCGACCACCGCCGAAACCGCGAGCGATCGGGAAATCAACGAACTGGTCGAGATGCACCGGGCGCTCGAGCAGGCCGCCGCCGGCGGTGACATCGATCACTTCTTCGAAGGCAATCAGGCCTTTCACGCGCGGCTTCAGCAGATCACCGGCAACCACTGGCTGCAGCACTGCATCGAGGACCTGCGCAAGGTGGTCAAGCTCTCGCGCCATCACTCGCTGTTCAGCGAAGGCCGTCTGGAACAGTCGCTCGGCGAGCACCAGCGCATCCTCGAAGCCTTCGTCGCGCGTGATCCGGCCCAGGCCGAGGCCCGCATGCGCGAGCACATCCTCGGCGGGCGCAGCGCGCTGGCCCGCATCGCCCGGGCGCGCGAGCAGGCGGCCTGAACGACTCGAAGCCGGGGCGCACCGCCATCGCGCTTCCGCATGTCGCACCAGTAGGCGGATTCGATACCATGGGCGCCGTCTGCCATTCGTGTCGGAGCCGCCATGCCCGGACAGGTCACCCTGCAGCTCGCTGCGAACGTCGCCACCTTGACGCTCGCCAATGAAGGCAAACTCAACGCCATCGATTCCGCCATGTGGCAGTCGCTGCGGGCCCATATGGCTTCGCTCAATGGCGATCCGTCGCTGCGCTGCGTCATCGTGCGCGGTGCGGGCGACAAGGCGTTCGCGGCCGGCGGCGACATCGAGGAGTTTCCCGCGGTCCGCGGCACCGTCGAGCAGGCGCTGACCTATCACGACGAATGGGTCGCGGCTGCACTCGACGGCATCCGGGCCTGCCCGGTGCCGACCATCGCGGCGATCGAAGGTGCGTGCATCGGTGGTGGCCTCGAGATCGCCGGCTGCTGCGACCTGCGCATCGCCGGACGTTCGGCGCGCTTCGGCGCACCGATCAACCGCCTCGGCTTCTCGATGTATCCCGGCGAGATGGCCGGCCTGCTCGAACTGGTGGGGCCGGCAGTGCTGCTCGAGATCCTGCTCGAAGGGCGCATCCTCGGGGCCACCGAAGCGCAGGCCAAGGGCTTGCTGACGCGGGTCGTCGACGACGGCCATGCGATCGCCGAGGCCGATGCCAGCGCCCGGCGCATCGTCGCCGGCGCGCCGCTGGTGGCGCGCTGGCACAAGCACTGGGTTCATCGCCTGAGCCGCGGTGCAGCGCTGACCGACGACGAGAAGCGCGCGGCTTTCGCGTTCCTCGACACCGAGGACTACCGCGAAGGCATGGCCGCTTTCCTCGCCAAGCGCACGCCGGAATTCAAGGGTCGATGACGGCACTCCGGCACATCCTCGAAAACAACGACACCGCTGCATTCCTGCTCGCGATCACGGTCGCGGTTGCCGGCTTCCTCGCCCTTTCGCTGCTGCGCCGGCTGGTACGCTCACGCCTCGGCGCGCTGGTCGCCGGCACGGCCTTCAAATGGGACGATATGGTGGTCGACGTGCTCGGCAGCACCCGCAACTGGGCGCTGGCGGGCCTTTCGCTGCTGCTCGCGCTCGCCTACCTGGACCTGCCCGAGGGATTCGCCAGGCGCACGACGCAGGCGCTGATGGCCCTGGTGTTCCTGCAGGCTGGCCTGTGGGCGAGCCAGGCGGTGCGATTCTGGCTCGCGCGGCGGGCCGCCGCGCGAGCCGGACGACGACGGCGCCAGTACCACCGCGCTGGCGGTCGCCGGATTCACGGTCCGGCTGGCCTTGTGGGCGATCGTGCTGATCCTGATCCTCGACCAGTTCGGATTCGACGTCACCACCCTGATTGCGTCGCTGGGGGTCGGCGGCGTCGCGGTCGCACTGGCGGTGCAGAACATCCTCGGCGATCTGTTCGCGTCGCTGTCGATCGCCCTCGACAAGCCCTTCGTGATCGGCGATTTCATCGTCGTCGGCGACATCGCCGGCACGGTCGAGCACGTCGGCGTGAAGACCACGCGCATCCGCAACCTGTCCGGCGAGCAGGTGGTGATGGCCAACGGCGACCTGCTGGCCAGCCGCATCCGCAACTTCAAGCGGCTGCAGGAGCGCCGCATCGCATTCCGCTTCGGCGTCCTCTACGACACGCCACCCGAACTGCTCGAGGTGATTCCGGCGCTGGTGCGCGAGGCCATCGACGGCATTGACGACGCCCGCTTCGACCGCGCCCACCTGCATGCCTTCGGCGCGTCGTCGCTGGACTTCGAGGTCGTCTATTTCGTCACCACGGCCGACTACGCCCGCTTCATGGACGTTCAGCAAGCCATCAATCTGGCACTGCTGAGAGGCTTCGCCGCGCGCGGCATCGCGTTCGCGTTCGAGACACGCACCGTTCATGTCGCGAGCATGCCCGGCCCAGCGGTCGCGACCGGGCAGAGCCCGGCTTGACGGACCTGCCGGCAGGTCCGTCGGCGCAAGCCCTGTGGCGCGCAGCATCTTGGCCCCGATGGCGGTAGCCTGCGTCAGCCGAACACGCTGTGCAGCATCTTCGCGCACAACAGCACCAGCAGGCCGGCGAAGATCTTCTTCAGGGTGGCGACCGGGAGGCGGTGCGCCAGCCGGGCGCCGAGCGGCGCAGTCAGCATGCTCACCCCTGCCACCAGCACCAGTGCCGGCAGGTGCACGAAGCCGAGGGTCAGCGCCGGCATGCCCTGCTCCCCCCAGCCATTGACCAGATAGCCGAAGGTGCCGGACAGTGCGATCGGCAGCCCGATTGCCGCCGAGGTGCCGATCGCGTTCTGCACCTTGACGTTGCACCAGGTCATGAACGGCACCGACAGCGAACCGCCGCCGATCGCCACCAGCGCCGAGATGCCACCGATGCCCAGTCCGACACCCGACAGACCGAGCATGCCCGGCAACTCGCGTGACGGCTTGGGCTTGATGTTGAGCAGCATCTGCACCGCCACGTAGAAGGTGAAGCAGGCGAAGAAGATCGCCAGCGGCTCGGAATCGACCCGCGAGGCGATGAAGGTCGCGCCGAAGGTGCCGAGCAGGATGCCCGGCGTGATGCCGCGCACGATGTCCCAGCGCACCGCGCCGTGGCGATGGTGGGCACGCAGGCTCGACAGCGAGGTCAGCACGATCGCCGCCATCGAGGTGCCGAGCGCGAGGTGCACGAGCTTGTCTTCGGGAAAGCCCTGGGCGACGAACAGGGTGGTCAGCATCGGCACCATGATCGCGCCGCCGCCGACGCCGAGCAGGCCGGCGAAGAAGCCGACGAACGCGCCCAGCGGAAGATAGGCCAGCCACCATTCATTGAAAGTCATCGGGATCGGTATCCAGCAGGACGGAAAGGATGAAGCGCCATTCGTCGTCGGTCACCGGCGTGATCGACAGCCGGTTGCCGCGGGCCAGCACGCGCATGCCGGCGAGCTCGGGCCGGGCGCGCAGTGCCGCCAGGTCCACCAGCGGGGTCTTGGCGACGAAGGCGACATCGACGTTGTACCAGCGCGGCTTCTGGCGGCTGGCCTTGGAATCGAAATACGGGCTTTGCGGATCGAACTGGGTCTCGTCCGGGTGGGCCGCACTCGCCACCCGGGCCAACCCGGCGATGCCAGGATGCGGACAGCTCGAATGGTAGAACAGCACGCCGTCGCCGACCGCCATGTCGCGGGTCATGAAATTGCGGGCCTGGTAGTTGCGCACGCCGAACCACGGCACACGCCGCTCCGGCATCTTCTCGAGGTCGTCGATCGAGCACTCCGCGGGCTCGGACTTCATCAACCAGTAGCGCATGCTAGGCTCTCGTACGGGCGTCGATCGGAGGTTGTCGGTGGGTGTGATTGTCGCGCAGTCGAGCGATGCAGCGAAATCGCGTTTGCCGGCGGGGGTCTCGTGAGTGCGTTGTGTCTGGCCGGTGGCGGGCTGCTGTCGACGCTGTCGGCGACGCTGTTCACGCTGCAATGGACCCATTCGGTCGAACGGATCGTCTGGCAGGAGGACTGGCGGGTGGACGCCGACGCGCTAGTGCTGGTCGAAGCCAGGATTCGCGGCAGCGGCGCCGGCATGGACCCACCGGACGGCGCGGTATTGCGCGACGGCGTCTGGCACTACCGGGTGGCTCGACGCCTGCCGAGACTGTTGCTGTCCTCCGGCGGCAGTCAGCCCGAATACCTGCTGTGCGCGGCCGGTGAATGCCGCCCGATCACCGACTGGCTCGGCGGCACCGCGGCCGACGGACGGATCGCGCTTTACCCGTGCGTGCCACCGGGCGTTACCGACGCACCGTCGCGTTGAGGTCCTCCGCGACCGCGACAAAGACAGAAGGGCGCGGCAATCTGCCACGCCCTTCGTGTATGGCCCCCCGCGTGTGCCGCCCTGGCCGGGCATCCTGAACCGAGGGTTCAGGGAGGTCGCCTTCCGATCGCCTCAGGCATTCCCGACAGTGGGGACGGCACACTGGCGAATCATCAGTCGGCAACCTAGTCTCGAAGACATTGGTTCAAGGAATCTACGGCCAACACAAACACTGCAGGGGATTGACCCCGACGCCCGCAGCGCTCTTCAGAAGAGCTTTTCCTGCTTGCCGAGAGCATGCTCCAGGCGTTCATTCATGGAACTGATTCTACGCTTCAAGGCGGGCATGTCAAACCCGCCGGAGCGCTGGAACTGGAGGTATTCGTGGGTGATGTTGAGCGCCGTCATCATCACCAGTTTTTCGCCGGCAGTATTGGTCTTTGCCGCCAGATCATTGAGTTTTTCGTCGAGGAAGCGGACCGCCGCGAGCAGGCCTTCGCGTTCCTCCTCGGGACATGACACCCGGTATTCCCGGCCGAGCAGAGTGATTTCAAGGGTTTCCATATCAGGCCTGCGGCAGTTGCTCGAGGACCGCTTCGACGCGCGCCGCGGCGAGCTCGACCTTGTCTCTGAGGCGACGGTTGTCGGCCTCGACAATGTTCAGGCGATCCCGCAATTCGCGGTTCTCGTTCTTGAGCTGCCGATGGCGCTCCGCGAGCTGGTCGATCTGCTGCTCGAGCAGGGAGAGTTCTGGATCCATGGCGCGATGTTAGAGAGGGGTCAACACCCGGTCAAGCCGCCCTCGCAGGCGTCCGTGGCCAGTGTCGCAGCAAGCCACGGGAATAGCATCTCGAGACGCAGGGAAGCCTCGACGGCATCGGCCAGCCGGTCGATGTCGGCCTCCCGACGGGCGGCGGCGTCGACCGGCTCGAAGGATACGCCGCCGGACGCCCAGTGCAGCAGCGAGGCTTGCGCCGCCGGCATCTCGAACAGCCCGTGCAGGTAGGTGCCGGCGATCCGGCCATCCTCGGACACGGCGCCATCGACCCGGCCGTCTTCGAGCCCGACGAGCGGCCTGGCCAGGCCGGCGCCACAGCTCACCCCCATGTGGATCTCGTAGCCACGCACCGCGCCGCCGTGGCCCAGCCGCAGTTCGCCGGAGACGATGTCGAGTCGCTTGCCCGGCGCCAGTCGGGTGGTCAGCGCGAGCAGGCCGAAGCCGTCGCTGCTGCCGGCCGGCCCTTCCAGCCCGTCCGGATCGTCGATGCGCTCGCCGAGCATCTGGTAGCCGCCGCAGATGCCGAGCACCCGTCCGCCATAGCGCAGGTGGCGCAGCAGCGCCTGTTCCCAGCCGTGGACGCGCAACCAGGCGAGGTCGGCGCGAACGCTCTTGGATCCGGGCAACACCACCAGATCGGCCGGCGGCATCGACTGTCCCGGCCCGATCCACTCGAAATCGACCTCGGGATGCAGCCGCAGCGGATCGAGGTCGGTATGGTTGGCGATCCGTGGCAGGGCCGGTGCGATCACCCGCAGGCGAGCGCCGCGCTTGCCGCCGGCGCTGTCGGAGAGGGCGTCCTCGGCGTCGAGGAACAGTCCCTGCAGGTAGGGCAGCACGCCGATCACCGGCTTCCCGGTACGCTGTTCGAGCCAGTCGAGGCCCGGCTCCAGCAGCGCGATGTCGCCGCGGAAGCGGTTGATGACGAAGCCGATGACGCGGGCCCGCTCGGAGTCGGACAGCAGTTCGAGGGTGCCGACCAGATGGGCGAACACGCCGCCCCGGTCGATATCGGCGATCAGCACCACCGGGCAGTCGACGGCCTCGGCGAAACCCATGTTGGCGATGTCGCGTTCGCGCAGATTGATTTCGGCCGGGCTGCCGGCGCCCTCGACCACGACGCAGTGGTGCTGCGCCGACAACCTGCGCCAGCTCGCCAGGACCGCGGTCATCGCCCTCGGCTTGTAGGCATCGTAATCGGCGGCCGACAAGTCGCGGGCGACGCGGCCGTGGATGATCACCTGGGCGGCAGTGTCGCTGTTCGGCTTCAGCAGCACCGGGTTCATGTCGCTGTGGGGCGCCAGCCGCGCGGCCTGGGCCTGCAATGCCTGCGCGCGCCCGATCTCGCCGCCGTCGATCGTGACCGCCGAATTCAGCGCCATGTTCTGCGGCTTGAACGGGGCCACCGCCACACCGCGACGTGCCAGCAGGCGACACAGGCCGGCCACCAGCGTGCTCTTGCCGGCGTCCGAGGTGGTGCCCTGCACCATCAGCGCGCGATTCCGGGCCATGACATCCGAAGACGGTTCGATCGGTTACTCGGTCGACGATCCGGGCTAGAATGCCCAACGATCCGCCGATGGCGGCGGATTATCCCGGAAACCACGCGCTCGTGCCTGCGGGCGTGAGCCCGGCCGGGCCGCCAATGCGGCATCGGCAAGACGATTTCCATGCGCTCATGGCGTCCGGAATGTCCGCACGTCGATCGCGCCCCCGGGAACGTTCCGCGGCACGATCGTCGAGGCCAATCGATGCGCAATTGCCTGGCATGGCTGCTGATGGTGCTGATCCTGGCGGCGCCGGCCAGGGCCGTCACCTTGAACGACGCCAACGGTCAGCTGCTGACGCTGGCGGCGCCCGCCCGGCGCATCGTCAGCCTGGCTCCGCACATCACCGAGCTGGTCTATGCCGCCGGTGCCGGCGGCCAACTGGTCGGCATCGTCAATTTCAGCGACTACCCGCCGGAGGCCGCTGCTCTGCCGCAGATCGGCAGCTACAACGCACTGGATCTCGAAGCGATCGCATCGCTGCACCCCGATCTGGCCCTTGCCTGGCGCAGCGGCAACCGGGAGGCCCACCTGACCCGGCTGCGCGCACTGGGCATTCCGGTGTTCGTCAGCGAGGCGCGCAGTCTCGAGGAAGTCGCCGCGAGCATCGTGCAGATCGGCACGCTGGCCGGCACCGGCGAGGTGGCGACGGATGCTGCCGAAGCGTTTCGCGGACGCCACGCCTTGCTGCGCGCGCGCTACCAGACCGAGCCGCCGGTGCGGATGTTCTATCAGGTATGGAACGATCCGCTGATGACGATCAACGGAGAACACCTGATCAGCGCCGTGATCCGGCTGTGCGGTGGCGTCAATGTGTTCGCCGGCCTCGATCAGCTGGCACCCAAGATCAACGAGGAGGCCGTGCTCGCCGCCGACCCCGAAGCGATCGTCGCCAGCGGCATGGACCAGGCCAGGCCCGAGTGGCTCGACGACTGGCGCCGCTGGCGCGGGATGACCGCGGTCGCGCGCGACAACCTGTTCTTCATCCCGCCCGATCTCCTGCAACGCCACACGCCCCGCGTCCTCGATGGCGCCGAGCAGTTGTGCCGCCAGCTCGACGCTGCCCGCGGACGGCGACCGCCGCGACGCGATTGATGCGGGGCGTTCACTCCGCTAGGGTGTCGCCATGGCGCTCCGCCCCCGATTGTCGATGCTGATGCCGTTCGCGATCGCAGCCGCGCTGGCCGGGCCGGCCAGCGCGTCACCATCGATCGACGTCTATGCCCTGCCCTACCCGCTGGTCGACGAGGCGGGCCGGCAGCGGCGCCTTGCCGACTGGCGCGGGCGTCCGACCATCGTTGCGATGGACCACAGCACCTGGAGCGCCGTGTGCTCGAGCACCGCGCGCCGACTGCGGGCATTGCAGGTGGCAGCCGAGCGGCTCGGCAAGACGGTCGAATTCGTCGTCATCGGGCTGGAGCCCGACAAGGACACGGCTGAGTCGTGGGCACGCTATCGCCGGGAGCGGGGCATCGACGGCGACAACTGGCATTTCCTCAGGGCCAGTCCGACCGACACCGCCAACGTCGCCGCCAGCCTGGGCGTCAATTACCGCTACGAATACGGTGACCTGGTACTCGACCTGCGCATCCTTCGGGTCGCGCCGAACGGGCGTATCGAGCGCACGCTCGAAGGCTACGGCGCCGACACCGAAGCCTTCCTGCGCTAGTGGTCTGCTTCGCAAATACCGGCACACGAAAGTGCGCCTCGCGTCCCGTGGCGGCGTTGCTCATCCTCACGATAGTCCCCGCTATCGCTGCGGTTCGCGCCTTGCCACGAGACCCGATCCATCACTTTCGTCAAGTCCCTTGATTTACGAAGCAGACCACTAGCCGACATCATTCGGCGAGCAAGCTGCGAACGTCGTCGGCGATCTCGCCAGTGCCGAGCGAGCCCGGCATTCGCAGACGCAGGCGCCCCTGCTTGTCGATGGCGTGGATGTAGGCGGAGTGTTCCAGCGTGTAGCGGTCCGGCGCGCTGCCCTCGACCCGGCGGTAGAACACCCGGAACGCCTCGGCAAGCTCCGCGGTTTCGGCCTCGTTGCCGCGCAAGGCGATGAAGTCGGGAGAAAACGCCGCAACGTAGCCACGCAACAGCTCGGGCGTATCGCGCGCCGGATCGAGCGTGACGAAGATCACCTGCACCTGACGGGCCTGTCCGGGGGTCAGGAGCCCGACCACCTCGGCCAGCCGCGCGAGTTCGGTCGGGCACACGTCCGGACAATGGGTGAAGCCGAAAAACATCAGCACCACTCGGCCCTTGAACTCACTGGACGACCGCAGCACGCCATGCTCATCGGGCAACTGGAACGGGTGCTCGCTGGCATGCACGAGCGTCTTGGCGTGGAAGCCGCTGTCGCCCGCCGCGACCTCGCCGGAAACGGCAAAGGCGAGAGCCAGCGCGAGCACGCAGCGCGTCGAGAAACGCCGCGGACTCCGCCCCGGCCTCATTGCCGATGCCCTCCGACGCGCATGTTGAGGGGCTTCACGGCGGCCGTCACCGGCACCCGGCGAAGCTCACCGTCGGCGCCCTCGAACACCAGCTCGAGCGACACTTCGGTGCCGACATCGAGTGCTCGATGCAGATCCATCAGCATCACGTGATAGCCCCCGGGTCGCAGTTCGACGGTTGCGCCGGGCGCGATCTCGACCCCGTCCACCGGCCCCATCCGGGCAATGTCGTTCTCGATCCGCATCTCGTGGATCTCGGAAACGCCAGCGACTGCTGTCGAAGCGCCGACGAGACGCAGGCGCTCGCCGTCGGAATGAATCTTCATGAAGGCGCCGGTGGCCCGCTGCTGGGGAAGGCTGGCCCGCACCCAGGCATCACTGACCGTCACCTCGGCCCGGGCGGTACAGCTCAGGACGAGCCCGATCATGACGGCATTGGCATATCTGTACATACTGTTGCTCCATTGGTCCGACTATGGCTGGATCCGCAGACGGCGGCCAGCACGGGGTCAAGCAAGACGGTAGGGTTTCAGACCAGGGAGGGCGGTGCGCGGGCCCGATGGTCGGGCAAGCGCACGATCATCGGGCGCAGCGGGAGCGATGCGTCCGGTCGCGACGTCGCAATCGCGGGCGGCGGTACGCAAGGGCTTTCGACGCAAGCGCCATGCAGAGCGGCGATGCACAGTGCGCACAGCTTCTGCGCGGTGGCCGGGGCGCCCATCGGCATCCCGAGCGGGCCGGCCGCTGCCGGCGCAGCGAAGCAGACATCGGCCAGACGCGATCCGGCCGGCGCCGAATGGACCAGCAGCTGCATCGAGGATGCCAGCACCAGCAGCACCGCAAGCATCGGGGGCAGCCAGCGCCGGCCTTTCTGAAGACTGCGCATCAACGGGATTCTACGCCGCGGGAGACCTCAGGATGCATCGCGAGGCCGCGGTCCGAGGATGGGCAGAAGGTGCCAGGCTACCTGCAGCAGGGGGCGAGGGCCATGCACCAGGCTCGGTCCAGACGGCAGGCAAGGTCGCTGGCAGTCTCGCCGAGGTAACGATCGGCGGCCGAAGGGCCAATCGCGAAGGTCGAATGCGGCGCGACACCAATCGCGGCCAGACGGTCGTTCAGGCAGGGATGGAGTTCGAGGCCCGGCGCTGCCTGCAGCAACTCGCCCATGCGTCCCGCCTGCTCGCTGCGCCGGAAGCCGAGCGCGACACCGACCCCCATCTCGCGGTACGGCAGGATCGGCCCATCCTGTACCGGGTACTCGAACTGGCTCATGACCGCATCCCAGTACTCTTCGCGCAGATAGCGCTCCTTCATCGCCACTTCGATCAAGGCCTCGCCAAGGCATTCCGCGCCGACGATCTCGGCGGCTGCGTCATCGGCCTCGTATTCCTCGAGATGGGCGAGCTCGACGCTGTCGAGCAGGTAATCGTAGGCGTGCCACGCGAGCATCCGGGTCGCCAGCCAGCCGACCACCGTCTCGTCTTCCTCCATCGCCATCAAGACCCGGTGCCACCAGGCCCGGAGTTGCGCGGCCCAGGCCGCAAGCGGGCGGCGCTGCAACGCCAGATGCGACAGCTCGTGGGCGAGAATCGCGCGCAGTTGCTCGGGACTGAGGCTGTGCAGCAGTGGCAGGCCGACCACCAGCGTGGTCTGCAAGCGCCCCCACAGACCGAGTTCGGGGAGCTGGACCACCGTCGCGTTGATGTCCGAGCCGATCATCACACGGTCGACCGCCGCCAGCCGATAGTGTCGACACAGCCGATCGAGTTCGTCGAACAGGCCGGGCGATTCGTCCCGCGCCAGCGTGACGCCGGCAATCTCGGACGGCGGCTGCCATAGCCAGGACAGCAGCTGACCGGCGGCAAACACCAGTGCCAGCGCAGCGACGATGCGCAACGCGAACTGCTCGCCGTTGCCGGCGAACGCGAACCACAGGCCGAACGCGAGCACAGCGAAGATCAGACCGGCGAGCACGGCCTGGCCAAAGGCAGCCCGCAGGGTCAACAACACGGTCAGTCGACGCTGACGCCGCTGCCGATTGCCGGCCTCGTCGATCAGTGCACGCTCGGAGTTCATGCCGACACTGTAACCGCTTAATCGAAAAGGGGAAATCGTTCGAAAGTGATAAGCATTCACGAATACTACAAATGGCTATACGTACAGCATCAGCCGCCCTTGCATTGCACCGCACAATCAAACACTTGCGAAAACCTCCTGGCTGTGCTTGGGCGCATTCGACGCATTGCTGCGAGCGACGACGAGTTGGTACATGCCACCGAAGAACAGTGTCCGCTGCCACTCGAAGTCCGGCCTCTCGCCGGCCAGAGTCGTCAGATCCTGCCCCAGCAGCGACGCCGCAAAGGGCTCGAACCGGTTGAACACCCACTGCATCGGCCATCGCAGCGGGTGCCCCGCACGCGGTCGGTGATAATCGACGAAGACCACTTTGCCGCCGGGCGCGACGACGGCCAGCAAGTTATTGACGATGCACCGCCGCATCTCTGCCGGCACCTCGTGCAACAGGAAGAAGCAGCAGACGCCGTCGTAGCGACGGGCGAGCGGTCGTCGCAGGTCGTGCACCCGCGCACTGACGTTGCCATGCCCGCGCAGCTTGCGGCGCAGGTTGGCGACCTGCAGCGGCGCCGCGTCGAGCACCTCGAGCCGACCGTGGCGGCCGAGCCTGCTCGCCAGCCGGAGGGAGAAGTCACCGTACACCGCGGCCGCCTGCAGCACGTGCTGCCCGCTGTCGAAGCAGGACGCGGCAGCGTCCATCAGTCGACCGGCGTTTCCCCACAGGATGGCCGAGACCACGGCCGGACGGTCCAGCCAGTAGAGCATGCGCCGGTCGAGATAGGCCCAGCGATAGGTCCGCTGGAGGTAGTCCGGCAGCCCGTGGGCGGGAACGGCATCGCCCACGGGCTCCGACCCGTCGCCGACCGCCGACGCGAGCGCGGCGGCGGGTCTTTCGGGGTCATGCACTGTGCTGGGCACTGCTGCCGCAATCGAGGCCATCCGGCCGCCGCCGGGCGACCCTATTGACGGCCGACAGAATTGCCCGGATCGACGCGGTGACGATGTTCCCGTCCATGCCGACGCCGAAGCAACTGCCGTTCAGGCCGGGCGCGGCAAGTTCGACGAAGGCGACCGCGCGTGCATCCGAGCCATGGCCGATCGCCCGCTCCTCGTAGTCGAGCACGTCCACGTCGGCGCCGAGCGCATGCACTGCCGCATCGATCGGACCATTGCCGATGCCGCGCAAGATCCGGCGGGCACCGTCGATGCCGACCGTCAGCGCGATCCCCTGCTGGGCGCCCTGCTCGAACAGGTGGTGCTCGAGGTAGTCGATCGGCGCAGCGAGTTCCAGGTATTCGGCGCTGAACAGCCGCCAGATGTCACTGGCACGCACTTCCGTCCCGGTACGGTCCGCGAGTTGTTGCACCACCGACGAGAACTCCACCTGCAGGCGGCGCGGCAGCACCATGCCGTACTCGTGCTCGAGCAGGTAGGCGATGCCCCCTTTGCCGGACTGGCTGTTGACGCGGATGATCGAGTCGTAGGTGCGGCCGATGTCCGCCGGATCCACCGGCAGGTACGGCACCTCCCAGGCCGCGCCTTCACGCTGGGCGGTGAAGCCCTTCTTGATCGCATCCTGGTGCGAGCCGGAGAACGCCGTGAATACCAGATCGCCGACATAGGGATGACGCGGATGGATCGGCAACTGGGTGCAATGTTCGACCGTGCGCGCGACTTCGTTGATCCGCGAAAAATCGAGGCCGGGGTGCACACCCTGGCTGTACAGGTTGAGCGCGAGCGTCACCAGGTCGACGTTGCCGGTGCGCTCGCCATGGCCGAACAAGCAGCCTTCGACGCGGTCGGCACCGGCCATCAGCGCGAGTTCGGCCGCCGCCACGGCCGTGCCGCGGTCGTTGTGGGGATGCACCGAGAGGATGATGCCGTCGCGACGGGCAAGGTTGCGATGCATCCATTCGATCTGGTCGGCATAGACGTTGGGTGTGCTCATTTCGACCGTCGCCGGCAGATTGATGATGCAGCGTCGATCGGCGGTCGGCTGCCAGACCGCGGTCACCGCATCGACGACATCGCGCACGAAGCCGAGTTCGGCACCGGAGAACACCTCCGGGCTGTACTGGAAGACGAACTCGGTATCGGCCTGGCGCGCGGCGCGATCACGGATCATCCGCGCCCCATCAACGGCGATCCGCCGCACGCCCGCCTCGTCCTCGTTGAAGACGATGCGGCGGAAATTCTCGGCGCAGGCGTTGTAGAAGTGCACGATGACGCGACGGGCACCCCGCACCGCTTCGAACGTGCGGTCGATCAGGTGCTCACGTGCCTGGGTCAGCACCTCGATCGTGACGTCGTCCGGAATGTGCCCGCCGTCGATCAGCAGGCGCACGAAATCGAAGTCGGTCTGGGATGCCGACGGGAAACCGATCTCGATCTCCTTGAAGCCGATGTCGATGAGCATGCGGAACATGCGCAGCTTGCGTTCGGTGTCCATCGGCTCGAACAGCGCCTGGTTGCCGTCGCGCAGATCGGTGCTCATCCACACCGGCGGGCACTCGATGCGCCGGTCGGGCCACCGGCGGTCGGTCAATCGGACATCGCCGGCGAAGGGGGCGAAGGGGCGGTACTTGGTCGCGGGTTGCTTCAACATTGTCGACTCTCCAAATCTGCAAACGGGTAACGGGCGGGCGGCATCGGACTCCCGGACGGCCGCCGTGTCACGGGGCCCGGAAGTCGGTCAGCAGTCGCAGCATCTGGCAGTGCATCGTCATGGCGTTCGGATTGTCGTCGTCGTTGCAATGGGGTCGGCGCGGACGCATCGCGGGCGTCTCGGCTCGGGTGAAACTCGACAGGAAGGGGTGAATGGTCAGCTGCGCGGAACGCGCAGCAGCAGGCCCGGTCCGCCGGGGGCGGAGCGCTTGGTCACGGCCGGGGAGGCCGCCATCATGGCCTTGAGGGTATTCATGGCGAAAACGATAGCTTCGACCGCCGGGATCGTCAAGCAGCGATCGCCGCGACGGCCGCGGGGGTTTCCTGCAGGCTCGCCCGCAACGCCTCGAAGCAGCGCGCGTCGATCGCGGTGCCGACGTTCTCGGCCATGATCTCGAGCGATCGCGGAATCGGGATGGCACCGCGATACGGGCGCTCGGCGGTGATCGCGTCGAAGATGTCCGCGGTGGTGATGATGCGCGTCTCGAGCGGAATGCGGTCGGCCCGGAGTCCGCGCGGATAGCCCTTGCCGTCGAGTCGCTCGTGATGGGCGGCTGCGACCCTGGCCAGTTCGCCAAAGGCCGGAATTCGGGACAGGATGGCTTCGGACAATTCGGCATGCTGCCTGACCGCCGCCCATTCGTCGTCGTCGAGCTTGCCCGGCTTGTCGAGGATCGCGTTGGACACCCCGAGCTTGCCGACGTCGTGCAGCAGCGCGCCGCGACGCAGCCAGCGGCATCTGGCCGCGTCCAGCCCCAGTTCCGCGGCGAGCATGTCGGTATAGAGCGCGACGCGCGTGCTGTGTCCGGCGGTATAGGGGCTCTTGGCGTCGACCACATGTCCGAACGCGGCCGCGATCTCGTCCATGTAGTCTTCGTCGAGCGCAACCTCGCGGCGCCCCGGCGCCAGCGCGAAGACCGCGCGGTCGACCTCATCGGACGCCAGCATTTCCCAGAAGGGTCGGTCGTCGGCCAATGTTTCCAGGACCGCGACCAGCGTCGGATCGAACCAGTTGCCGGCGCGCCGGCGCGCTTCGTCCAGGGCCGCATGGGCATCGCCCGCCGTATGGAAGACGTCGACCACCTGCGACAGCAGCGCGATCCTCGCATAAAGCGGAATCGACTCTCCGGCCAGGCCGTCGGGTTTGCCGCCGCCGTCCCAGTGCTCGTCGAGGGCGTGGATGCCTTCGGCGACGGCTTCGCTGAAACGCAGGCGGCGGGCAATCTCGGCGCCACGCTGGCAACGGGTCTCGATCAGTTCCTGGGCGAATGCGTCACCGTGCCGGAGTATGCGGCCGACCGCGCGTATACGTTCGACCAGCCCCAGGCCCGGGCCGGTGTGGCCGACGACGAATTCCAGCACCCGGCGCAGGCTGCCGTCGACCCGCTTGAAGTCATGCTTGAAGCCGATGTCGTCGGTCAGGTAGAGCTCGCAGATCCTGGCGGCATTGCTGCTGCAGCCCAAGTCCTTCAGCAACAGCGTGTAGTAGAGCTCCCACAGCTCGGTATCGTCCAGGCCCAGGCGTCGTCCGATATGGGTGCCGATCCAGCAGCTGCGAACGCAATGCCCCGCCGGCTGGCCCTCGGTGAGGTCCAGGGCGAAGCTGAGCGAGCCGATCAGCTCGGAAAACTTGATCGAAGAGAACGGAATCGCAGCACCCCAGGTCGATCGTGCGACGGCGGCACGGACGCATGCTCAACGACACGCCGCGGTCTGTCTTGACGTGCAACTTGCGGCGGTCGTGTCGGGCGTCACGGCGCTGGCCGTCCGCGCTGGCCGTCCGCGACGACCGACGTCACGCCGCGTCAGGCGGCGACGCCGGCCAGCCTCGGATGCGGCTCGCGGATGGGCAGATTGCACAGCGCGGCCGCCGCCGCGAGCGCCATGTCCGCGTACCACATCCACAGATAGTCGCCGCTGGCGCTGATCGCGATGCCACCGAGCCAGGCGCCGAGAAAGCCACCGATCTGGTGGGTCAGCAGGGTCAGGCCGAACAGCGTCGCCAGATAACGCGTGCCGAACAGCCGCCCGACCACGCCGGCGGTCGGTGGCACCGTCGCCAGCCAGGTGAAGCCCAGGCCGGCGGCAAAGATGTAGAAGCTCGTCGCGGTCTTCGGCGCCATCAGGTATATGGCGACCAGCAACGCCCGTGAGGCATACATCCAGAACAGCACGTACTTGCTGCGGTAACGCTGCACTGCCCAGCCGGCGCTGAGGCTGCCGACGATGTTGGCCAGCCCGATGATGGCCAGTGACCAGCTCGCGACATCGGCCGGCAGTCCGCACAGGGCGACCTCGCCCGGCAGGTGGGTGACGAGAAAGGCGATGTGAAAACCGCAGGTGAAGAAACCGGCGTGCAGCAGCAGGTAGCTGCGGTCCGCCATCGCTTCGCGCAGTGCATGGCGCATCCCCCTGTCCTCGCGCCCGGGATGCTCGGCGCGGGCATGGGCAGCCGCCAGCTCCGCGTGTTCGCGCCGGCCGCGCAGAATGCCGGCGAGTGGCAGCGCCGCCAGCGTGATCAGCGCCAATGAATACATCGCCCCCATCCAGCCGAAGACCACGATCAGTTTCTGCAGCAGCGGTGCGAACACGAACTGCCCGAACGAACCGCCCGCATTGATCACGCCGGAAGCGATGCCGCGGCGGCTCGCCGGAAGGCGCTGCGCAGCCGCGCCGATCAGCACCGAGAAGCTGCCGGCCCCCGAGCCCGCAGCGATCAGCAGGCCGATGCTGAACACCAGTCCGCTGCCGCTGGTGAACAATAGCGGCGTCAGCGCGGCACCGGCGGCCATCAGCACGACGCCGACCGCCAGCACGCGACCGGGTCCGTAACGGTCGGCCACGGCGCCAGCCACCGGCTGGGCCGCACCCCAGACGAACTGGGCCACCGCCATCGCGAAGCTGATCGTCGTGATGCCGAGGCCGCTGCTGGTGTTGATCGGCGAGACGAACAGGCCGAGCGACTGGCGGCCGCCCATCGTCACCATCATCAGCGCCGCCGCGGTCAGAATCAGTGGCCAGTGGCTCACCTTGGCGATCTGGCGATCCATCTAGTTCTCCTCAGGCAGGGCCGGTTTGATGCGCGCCAGCGCTTCTTCCAGGCGCTGGTTGAGCTCGCACGTGAATGCTCGGCCGAGCACCGCTTCCAGCGAGCGCTGGGCGCGCACCCACTGCCCCCGCGCGCGTTCCCGCAGGGCCAGGCCGTCCGGGGTCAGGCTGAGCAGCCGCAGCCGCGCATCGCTGCCCCGCGAGGCCACGACCCAGCCTTGTTCGATCATCGGTCGCAAGCTGCGGGTCAGCGTGGTGCGATCCATTTCGAGACGGTCCGCCAGTTCCAGCAGCGCCTGCGGGGCACTGCCGAGATGGACCAGCACCGAATATTGGGTGAGCCTGAGGCCGAGCGGGCGCAGGTACTGCTCGTAGAACACCGTGGTACGGCGATTCAGGCGTCGCAGGCGGGCGCCGGTGCAGGGCAAGGGGTCGAGGCCCGAATTGCCGAGGGGTGAGTCGATCTCATTTACGTGCATATGCACTTTATAGCACGATCGGTACGCCTGTCGTGGCGATTGGCCCGCCGGCGACGAAATTTCTTTACCTCGCCGGACTTTTTTGTACAATCCGCCCCGTACCGTGCGTTCTACCAATCAGCGCACCGGCCGCTGTCCTTAACTTCCGCCGCGCCAAGTGCCGGCCGCATCCCGCCCGCCTCGATTGGTGTCGTTCGGCTCGAACGGCAGGCTGCCGCTGGAGCAAGAGACTTGCAGAACGAAGTAAGCTTTGCCAGCCTGGGGCTGGCCGAACCGCTATTGCGCGCGATTGCCGATACCGGTTACACCGAGCCGACGCCGATCCAGGTGCAGGCCATCCCGATGGTGATCGAGGGCACCGACCTGCTCGCCGCCGCTCAGACCGGAACCGGCAAGACTGCCGGTTTTGCGCTGCCGATGCTGCATCGCCTCGCCGCGACGCCGCCGGCAGAGCCGGCCGGCGGCAGACCACGCTGCCTGATTCTGGCGCCGACGCGCGAACTGGCCGCACAGGTCGAACAGGCCGTGCGCGTCTATGGTCAACATCTGCCGCTGACGTCGATGGTGATGTTCGGCGGCGTCGCGATCAATCCCCAGATCGAACGACTTTCGCAGCCGGTCGACGTGCTGGTGGCGACACCGGGCCGCCTGCTCGATCACGTCGGCCAGCAGACCATCGATCTGTCCGGTGTCGAGATCCTGGTCCTCGACGAAGCCGACCGGATGCTCGACATGGGCTTTATTCGCGACATTCGCAAGATCCTCGCGCTGCTGCCCACGCAGCGCCAGAACCTGTTGTTTTCGGCGACCTTTTCCGACGAGATCCGCGAGTTGGCGGATGGCCTGCTGCATAACCCCGGACGCGTCGAAGTCGCCCGTCGCAACACGGCGTCGGAACTGGTGAGCCAGGCCATCTACATGATCGGCCAGAAGCAGAAGCGCGAACTGCTGTCTCACTTGATCCGGAGTCACCAGTGGTTCCAGGTGCTCGTGTTCACACGAACCAAGCACGGCGCCAACAAGCTAGCCGAATACCTCGGCAAGCATGAGGTCACCGCCCTCGCGATCCACGGCAACAAGAGCCAGACCGCGCGCACCCGAGCGCTCGAGCAGTTCAAGAACAGCGAACTGCAGGTGCTGGTCGCCACCGACATCGCAGCGCGAGGCCTGGACATCGATCAGTTGCCCCATGTCGTCAATTTCGACCTGCCCAACGTCCCCGAGGACTACGTGCACCGTATCGGACGGACCGGTCGCGCGGGCAGCGAAGGCGAAGCCATCACGCTGGTCGACGGCGAGGAATTGAAGCTGCTTGCGGCGATCGAACGGCTGATCAACCGCAGCATCGAGCGACGCGCCCTGCCCGAGGACTTCGTACCGAGTGCGGAAGGCGAAGACCCGGCATCCGAGGCGCGGCCGCCGCGGCAACCGCGCCGCCAGCGCAGCGGTCGCGACGCCACCGATCAGCCCGCCAACGGCGGCGCACCCCGGCCCGAAGGCGGTGGCAACGGTCGCGCCCAGCGCAAGCGGGGCGGCCGACGTTCCGAAGGTGGCCAGCCGATCGACCCGCGGGCGACCTACGAGACCCGGGGCAACATGCTGCCACCGGGAATGCTCGACGATGACCGCGAGGACGAGGTCGACGAGGTCAATTTCAATCGCTGGGACATCGACCCGACCGGGCGCCGGGTCAAGCAGCGGCCGGAAGTGGACGGCAACCGCATGCCGGCGCCGCGAGACAATCGCGGCAACGCCAACAGCAACGGCAGCGCCAATGGCGGCGACAAGCGCCGCGGCCGCGGTGGCAGAGGCGGCAATGGCCGCAATGCGGAAGGCAACCGCCCCTCGCCCCAGGGCCAGGCGGGCGCGCAGGGGCAGGGACGCCCTTCGGGTGGCGGCGGCCGTCGCCGCCGCTCGCGTGGCGGGCCGCGCCAGGGCGGCGAGCCCAACGGCAACCGCGACTGATCAGCAGGGCGCCGATTCGAGGCGGTCGATCCAGTCGAGCACTTCGGCGAGCCGCCGCAATCGGGCCATCCAGCCCAGGGGCACCTCGTCGATGATCGCCATCGCGGCGCCGAGCACGATGCTGCGACCGCAACTGTCGCCACCGGCCATGATGTTGGCGATCACCGCCTCGCGATAGCTGCTGGCGTGGGCGACGATGTGACAGATCAGCGGCAGCCCCTGCTCGACATGGCAGGCCGAACCGAAGCGGGCGGCAGCCGACACGACGTCCATGCGCGCCCCCTGCGCGGCTTCGCGCATTCTCGACGCCAGATCCTCGCCGGCCCGTGAGGCGGCCGAATCGATCGCGGTCAGCGGCTTGCGACCACGCAGCAGTTCGACCAGCAGCATGCCGGCAGCGCGGCCGGCATCGACCGCATATTCATTGTTGTTGGTCACGCGCACCACGTGCTCGATCTCGTCCCACAGGCTGGCATCGTCCCGACCGCAGCGATAGGCGGCGACCACCACCGGCGGCAGGCAGGCGAGCGCCGGCAACTGATCGTCGTCGACCCCGGAAGGCTGCGGATAGGTGGAAGGATCCTCATGCGGGATCAGCCGGATAAGCGTACCGCGGGTCGGCTTGTCGATATAGCCGACGTAGGCCCCGCCGGGCCCGAAGTGCCGGCGATAGAGGCTCTGGTAGGTCACCCGCTGGAATCGCCCGGAAGCCTCGGCGAGCTGGCGCAGCATCAGCGTGCAGCACTCGCCGTAGGCGGACATGTCTCCGGCGTGGCGCATGCAATGGACGAAGCTGCCCTTGGCACCCTCGTAGTTTGCCCGGTCCGGCGTGACGAAGACCGGTTCTCCGCGAAGCGCGATATCGGCCAGGCGGTCGGTATCGTAGAGCCAGTGCAGTCCCAGCGAAGCGGCGTCGGCGACCAGCGCGCCGACGATGGCACGCGCGTTGTTGTCCAGGTTCATGCATTTCCCGAGAGCAGCCGCATGGCGGCGCAAGGGAGTCATATTGGGGGCATTGCGAGGTCCGCGCAAGCCGGACACATTCCGTTAGACTCTTGCCATGATCGAAACCGACCGCCTCTCGCCCGAGCCGCAGGCCCGGCTGGTCTCCGCCGGCAGCAGCAACCGCCAGGAAGAGGCCATCGAGCGCGCGCTTCGACCGAAGCGCCTGGCGGAGTATGTCGGTCAGGCCAAGATTCGCGAGCAGCTGGAGATCTTCATTTCGGCGGCACGCAAGCGTGGCGAAGCCCTCGACCACCTGCTGCTGTTCGGTCCGCCGGGGCTCGGCAAGACCACCCTCGCCCATATCGTCGCCGCCGAGATGGGTGTCAATCTGCGCCAGACCTCGGGCCCGGTGCTCGAGCGCCCCGGCGACCTCGCCGCCTTGCTGACCAACCTCGAGCCGCACGACGTGCTGTTCATCGACGAGATCCACCGACTCAGCCCGGTGGTCGAGGAAATTCTCTATCCCGCGCTCGAGGACTACCAGATCGACATCATGATCGGCGAGGGCCCGGCGGCGCGTTCGGTCAAGCTCGACCTGCCGCCATTCACGCTGGTCGGCGCCACCACCCGCGCGGGCATGTTGACCAACCCGCTGCGCGATCGCTTCGGCATCGTCTCCCGGCTCGAGTTCTACACAGCCGAGGAACTGGCCTGGATCGTCGATCGGTCGGCCGACCTGCTGAAGGTCACGATCGACAGCGACGGCGCCCTCGAGATCGCCCGTCGCGCCCGGGGCACGCCACGCATCGCCAATCGGCTGCTGCGACGGGTCCGCGACTTCGCCGAGGTGCGTGCCGGCGGGCACGTCGATGCGACGGTCGCCGACGCGGCGTTGTCGATGCTCGACGTCGATGCCCTCGGCCTCGACCTGATGGACCGCAAGCTGCTTGGCGCGGTGCTCGAGAAGTTCGGCGGCGGTCCGGTCGGCCTCGACAACCTGGCCGCTGCGATCGGCGAATCGACCGACACCATCGAGGACGTGCTCGAACCCTATCTGATCCAGCAAGGCTACCTGCAGCGCACCCCGCGCGGCCGCATCGCCACCCACGCGATCTGGTCGCACTTCGGGCTCGAGCGACCGCGGGATTCCGGCCTGTTCGGCGACGTCTGAGCGGTGGACCCGACGACTGCATTCAGCATCTTCGGCGCCCTCGTCGCGGCGATGCTGCTGACCATCGCATGGAAGATCGTCAGCCACCTGCGGCGCCGCCGCTTCGTCCGCGAATTCGACTTTGGCCGACTGCTCGACGAGCGCCTGGCCAAGCGCCGGCCAGAGCTCGACGGGCTCGCCCGCCAGCGGGTCTTCGACGGGCTGCGCGAGTGGTTCGAAGTCTGCCAGGAAGCCGGCCGGCGCCGCGTCTCGATGCCGTCCCAGGTGGTCGACGATGCCTGGCACGAGTTCATCCTGTTCACACGCAACTATCAGGTCTTCTGCCGGCGGGCGCTGGGCCGCTTCCTGCATCACGTCCCGGCCGAGGCCATGCAGACACCGACCCAGGCCGGCACCGGCTTGCGTCGCACCTGGCGCATCTGCTGCCACCGCGCGAAGATCAATCCACGGGCCCCTGCCGCACTGCCGCTGCTGTTTGCAATGGATGAGGAGCTCGGCATCGCCGACGGCTTCCGCTACCAGCTCGACTGCCTCGCCGCCGGCGGCAGCGGTCGCGGCGGTCAATGTGCGAGTCACATCGGCTGCGGCGGCGGATGCTCGAGCGGGGGTTCGGACGGCGGTTGCGGCGGCGACAGCGGCTGCGGGGGCGGTTGCGGCGGCGATTGAGGAGAGGACACGATGAAGCAGATCCTGGTCTACGGTGATTCCCTGTCCTGGGGGATCGTGCCCGGCAGCCGCGGGCGACATCCGTTCGCCGTGCGCTGGCCCGGGCGGCTGGAACTGAAGCTCCACGAAGGCGGACACGACGTGCGCGTGATCGAGGACTGCCTGAACGGGCGTCGGACGGTCTGGGAAGACCCGTTCAAGGCGGGCCGCAGCGGCCTCGACGGCCTCGCCCAGCGCATCGAGGTCAACAGCCCGCTGGCGCTGGTGATCCTGATGCTCGGCAACAACGACTTCCAGTCGATGCACCCGCACAACAGTTGGCATGCGGCCCAGGGCGTCGCTGCCCTGGTGGCGGCGATCCGTGAGGCGCCGATCGAGCCGGGCATGCCGGTGCCGCCGGTGCTGATCGTCGCCCCGCCGCCGATCGGTACGCCGGCCGGCACCATGGTCGACAAGTTCGGTGGTGGCGATCAAAAGTGCATTGGCCTCGCCGCCCGCCTGCGGGCGCTCGCCGGCGAACTCGCCTGTCCCTACTTCGACGCCGGCACCGTGATCCACGCCAGCGCCACCGATGGCGTCCATCTCGATGCCGACCAGCACCTCGCGCTCGGCGACGCGCTGATTCCGGTGGTGGCCGATCTGCTCGGCGAGGCCTGAGCAGGCCGCCGTTGCGTTCGCTGCAGGTCTTCATCATCACGCTGTGCCTGGTGGTCGGCCTCTACCTGACCACCGGTCGCGGCTTCTTCATGCCCGGCCGCTGGGATCCATCGGTCGGCATCCACGTCACCGGGTGGTCCGCCCGCATGCTCGGCGCCGGCCTGCTGGTCATCGTCGGTCTCGGTGTCGTCGCCCTGAAAAATTTCGGCGGCGGCATCCGCGAGCACAAGCCGCTCGCCTGGCATCGGCGCTACTTTGCCGCATTGGTGCTGGCGATCGCACTGATCGGCGGCGCCTTCGTGGCCGGCGAACCAGGACCGACACCAGGCTGGCGCGTACGAGGTGAACATGGCGGACACTAAGGCCGGGAGACGGCTCAGTGACATCACCCGCGGCGACGATCCTGCGGCAATGGCGCTGCTGCCGAAGACATCGCATGACGCGACGACGGCGCCGACCGCAGTGCGCTGGTGCGGCACCGCACCGGACGGTCAGCGGCGAAGCCATATCACGCGCCGACCACGCTCGCTGCCCGCCGGGCCTCGACCGCTGGCGCCCGTCGCGCGCGGCGCCGACGCGATCCGGCGCTTCGTCGGCTGCTGCTGAGCAAGGCGCCGCAATGGACTGGTCCGCACCGATCGACCTCTACTGCGAGCGACTGGCGCCCGGCCTGCTCGCAGAGCCGCTCAATGCGATCAGCAACCTCGCCTTTCTGATCGCGGCCTGGTCACTTCGCGCCCGGCTCGACCCGCGGCGGGACGCCGACCTGCTGTGGCTGCAATGCCTGCTGGCGCTGGTCGGTTGCGGCAGCCTGATCTTCCATACCGTCGCGACGCGCTGGGCCAGCGTGCTCGACGTCGCATTCATTGCGATCTTCGTGCTGCTCTACGTGCACCGCGCACTGGTTCGCCTGTTCGGCTGGCCGGCGTGGCGTGCCGCCGGGGCCCTCGTCGGCGTATTGCTGACGACGGCGGCGCTGGCAGCCGCCCTGCGCCTACCCGCATTGAACGGCTCGGAACTCTACCTCGGTCCGTGGCTGGCCCTGATCGTCCTCGCCGTCGGCTGTCCACATGCCGCGGCGGGCCGCTGGCTGCGGCTCGCAGCCGGCCTGTTCGCGCTCTCGATGCTGTTTCGCAGCGTCGACCTGAGGCTGTGCCCGCTATGGCCGATCGGGACACACTTTGGGTGGCATCTCAACAATGCGCTGGTGCTCTGGTGTGCCATGCGGGCCATGCTCGAAGCGCCGGCGAGCGCGACACCGGCGCGCCGCACCAGCTGAACCGGCACCACCGCGCCAGTCGAAGCCGCCGGGCGGCGCGCCGACGCTCATCCCACCCGGCAGACCAGGCCCTTCAGATATTCGCCTTCCGGCACCGCCAGCCCGACCGGGTGATCGGGCGCAGCGGCCAGGCGGTGAAGCATGTACGCCTCGGCGCCGGCATCGACCGCGGCCGCGGCGACGATCTTCTGGAACAACTCGATGCCGATGCCGCCGGAGCACGAGTAGGTCATCAACAGCCCGCCCGGTTCCAGCAGCTTGAATGCCTGCAGATTGATGTCCTTGTAGGCGCGTGCCGCGCGTTCGGCGTGGGCAGCCGACGGCGCGAACTTGGGGGGGTCGAGGATGATCATGTCGAATCGCCGACCGTCGCTGCGCAGTCGGCGCAATGCCTGGAAGACGTCATCGTCGAGCCACTCGGCGCGTGCCGCGTCGAGTCGCGGGTTGAGCGCGACGTTGCGCCTTGCGATGTCGAGCGCAGGGGCGGACGAGTCGATCGACAGGACGGCCGCCGCTCCGCCCGCGAGCGCCTGCAACGAGAAGCCACCGGTATAACAGAAGCAATTGAGCACGCGGCGCCCGCTCGCCAGGCTGCGGGCCAACGCCCGGTTCTCCCGTTGATCGAGGTAGAAGCCGGTCTTGTGGCCGGCCGCCACGTCCACCGCGAGGCGCACGCCGTACTCGTCGATCGCTAGGTCCGCAGGCAGGTCGCCGGCAAGCACGCCCGACAACGCCTGCAGACCTTCCAGCGCCCTCAGATCGGAATCGGAACGTTCGAAGACATTGCCGCAGCCGGTCGCCTGCATCACTGCATCGACGATCGCGCCACGCCACTTGTCGGCCCCGGCGCTGGTCAGCTGGACCACGACGACATCGCCGTAGCGGTCGATGATCACCCCGGGCAGACCGTCGGACTCGCCGTGGACAAGGCGCACGCCCTGCTGTTCGCGCAGCCACGGATGCTCGGTCCGGCGGCGCACGGCCGCCGCGATCGCGCGCTTGAAGAAGGCGTGATCGATCGTCTGCGACGGATCGAAACTCCATACCCGCGCCCGGATCTGGGAATGGGGCGACCATGCGGCGCGGGCAAGCGGTCGATGCTCGCGATCGAAGACGGTGACGGTGTCGCCGGGGCGAAGCCGGCCGTCGGTGCGCGCCACCGAGCCCGCAAAGATCCACGGGTGACGACGCAGCAGCGATCGCTCCTTGCCGGGCTTCAGGATCAGGTCGGCCATCCGACGAACTCCGGGGCTCTGCGGGGTCGAGCAGGATAGGGCATTTCGCTGCCATGGACCAGATCCGGCAGCGGCCTGGGGTGCGCTTTCGGCGTCGGTCTCGGCGCCGCCTCAGTCGCGCTTCCGCGCACGCGGGTGGGCCGCGTCGTAGACCCGCGCCAGGTGCTGGAAGTCGAGGTGGGTGTAGATCTGGGTGCTGCGAATGCTGGCATGTCCGAGCAGTTCCTGCACGGCCCGCAGATCGCCGCTCGACTGCAGCAGGTGGCTGGCGAAGCTGTGGCGCAGCATGTGGGGATGAACGCCGATGCCGACGCCGCAACGGCGGGCCCACCGTGCCAGCCGGGCTTCGATGCTGCGCACGGACAGCCGGCGCCCGCGCTGCCCGACGAACAGTGCAGGTTCGCCTGCGGCAGCCAGCGCGGCGCGGTGCGCACGCCAGGCTTCGAGGGCGGCCAAGGCCTTGTCGCCGACCGGCACACAGCGGGTCTTGCCACGCTTGCCGGTGACCGTCACCTCGCACGCGGCGTGGTCGACGCCCACATCGACGTCGAGCGCGGCGAGTTCGGACAATCTCAGGCCGCTCGAATAGAACAGCTCGAACATCGCCCGGTCGCGAATCTCCAGCGCATCACCGGGTTCGGCATCGAGCAGCGAAGCAGCCTGGTCCGGGGTCAGCGCCGCCGGCAGTCGCGATGGCGAGCGCGGCGGCCGGATACCGTCGGCCGGATTCGACGCGAGCCCCCGGTAGCGCACCAGCCAGCGGTAGAAACCACGCCAGGCCGAAAGCCGACGCCCGATCGAACGCCCGCCGAGGCCGGCTCCGTGGAGTTGCGCCACCAGCCGCCGAATGTCGTGCGGTGCGAGTCCGGCCGGATCCGCCGGCGCAGCCAGCCGCGACAGTTCGTCCAGATCGCGGCGATAGGCGACCAGCGTATGGCGGCTGGCGCGGCGTTCGACCTCTAGCTGTCGCAGATAGGCTTCCATCGATTCGCCGAGTTGCCCGCCGGCCACGCCGCGCCCCGCCCGCGATCAGCCGAGTTCGGCGAGCACCGCGGCACCGACCAGGTCGCCGATGCGGCGGACGTACAGCGTCCCCATCTCGGGGTAGAAGCGCTCCGGCTCCTCGGAACCCATCGCCAGCAGACCGAACGGGGCATTCTCGCGCAACAGGGGCACCAGGCAGATCGATCGAATCGCTTCGGCCGATTCGCCGAACCAGCCCATGACTTCGTCGTTGCAGGGCGTGCCGCAATAGGGCCGCTGCAGATCGCCGGCGAGAAAGCTGATGGCCTCGGAAACCGGCGCGAACTCGTCGCCTTCCTTGGTCAGCACGCTGTTCCAGATCCTGAGCGCGACATGGGGAACCGAGAAGTCGTCGAGCAGGTGCGTCATCGTCAGTTGCAGGATGTCGTCGAAGTTCTCCGCGCTCATCAGCGCGAGACACATGCGATGGACCTTTTCGCCGATCTCGTCGTTCTCCTCGCCGAAGCGGATCAGTTCGGCGAACTTGTGCTCGAGCTGGGCGATCTTCGCCCGCAGCGCGTGCATCTGCCGCTCACTGAGCGAAATTGCCCGACCGGTATCCGGATGCGGCACCGTCATATGGGCGAGCAACTCGGCGTTGCGGTCGAAGAAATCGGGGTACTGCTGGAGATAGGCTGCGACGTCTTCCGGTTTCATGAAGCTTCCTGTCGGGGTAGTTCGATTTCTGCGTCGAAGACGCTCACGGCCGGTCCGGTCATCATCACCGCTTCGCCGGGACCCGCCCAGGCGATGGACAGCATGCCGCCGCGGGTGTAGACGTCCACCGGTGAATCCAGCAGGCCGCGGCGGATACCGGCCACCACCGCAGCACAGGCGCCGGTGCCGCAGGCCAGGGTCTCGCCTGCTCCGCGCTCATAGACGCGCAGCCGGATGCGACCGCGATCGACGATCTGCATGAAGCCCGCATTGACCCGGGCCGGAAAACGCGGATGGGCCTCGATCCGTGGCCCGAGGGAGGCAACCGGTGCCCGATCCACGTCGGCGACGACCTGGACCGCGTGCGGGTTGCCCATGCTCAGCACGCTGACCTCGACGCATTCGTCACCGAGCGCCAACGGCTCCGACACCTGCTCGCCCTCGCTCAGGAACGGCACCGCTTCCGGCGCGAAGCGCGGCACGCCCATGTCGACGGTGACCTGCCCGTCGTCCTCGAGCCGCGGCGCAATGACGCCGGAGCGGGTCTCGACCCGGATCTCGCGCTTGGCGGTCAGGCCCTTGTCGTGCACGAAGCGCACGAAGCAACGCGCGCCATTGCCGCACTGCTCGACCTCGCCGCCGTCGCTGTTGAAGATCCGGTAGCGGAAATCGATGTCGGCGTGCGTCGACGGCTCGACCACCAGCACCTGATCGCAGCCGACGCCGAAATGGCGGTCGGCCAGGAAGCGCACCTGGGACACGCTGAGCTCGACCGCCTGGCCGATGGCATCGATGACGACGAAGTCGTTTCCCAGTCCGTGCATCTTGGTGAAGCGAATACGCATTGCCCCGCAGCCCCCGCCCGGAAACCATGACATCGGCACGCCCGGGCAACAGCGCCGCCGTGCGTCGATTCTCGCCGAGGCCAACCATTGCCGTCTACCCGGACGCGGGTAATCGTGGTTTGATGATCTCCCCACAGCGCGAGCCAGACCCATGGCAGTCGATCACGACCAGGACCCGGGGCGGTCCGCCCATCGTCCAGCGATTCCGGTCTCCGGCCGCATTCTGCTGGCCCTGGGCATCGTCACGCTGCTTGCCGGCATCGCGGTCATGGCGGGGCCGGGGCGGCAATGGCATCCGCTGCTCGCCACGCCGGGCGCCGGGCTCGCGCTGGTCGTGTCGGCGGTCGCACTGTTCGGCTCGGCCGCCTTCCCCATCGTGCTCGCCCGGCTGGCCGCCGCGGATCGCCCGGACATCCGTCAGTAGACCGAAGGCTCGCCTTCCGGCCGTGTCTTGAAGCGTCGGTGGACCCAGTAATACTGTTCCGGCATCGCACCGACCATCGCCTCGATGGCGGCGTTCTGCCGCCTGACGTCGGCCTCGACGTCGTCGGTCGGAAAGTCGCGCCACGGCTCGCCGAAATCGACGTGATAGCCCTCGCCGCCGGGCAGCATGCGCACCGACACCGGCACCACCACCGCGCGCGCCATCTTGGCGAACCGCGGCAGCCCGGTGATGGTCGCCGCAGGGACGCCGAAGAACGGCACGAAGATCGATTCCTTGCGACCATGGTCCATGTCGGGCAGGTAGAAGAACGGGCGACCGGCACGCATCGCCTTGATCGTCCCACGAATGCTTTCGTGGCGCGGCTGCAGCAACTGGTCGCCGAATCGGCTGCGGCCGTGGCGGAGCCAGTGGTCGATCACTGCGTTGCGCTGGCGCGCATAGATGCTGACGACGTCGAAACCGAGCGCGGTCCGGGTGCCCGCGACGTCGAGTGCGACGAAATGCGGCACCAGCATGATCACCGGCGTGCCGGCATCGACCAGCTCGCGCAGACGCGATTCGCCGCTGGCCTTGATGATGCGTTCGAGCCGCTCGCGCGGCGCCCACCACAGCAGGCCGCGCTCGAGCAGGCTTCGTCCGAGGCAGGCGAAGTGATCGCGTGCGACCTGCCGGCGGCGCGCATCGTCCCATTGCGGAAAGCACAGTGCGAGGTTGGTCAGCACCACCTTGCGGCGCCCGCCGACCAGCAGGTAGAGCAGGCGACCGAGCCCGCGGCCGAGGGCAGCGAGCAGCGGCAGGGGCAGCCAGTGCAGCAACCACAGCAGTGCCACCAGCAGGTGGGCTCCGATTTCCGGCAAGCCGAGTTTCATCGTTCTTCGAGCTCCGCGGCGGGTGCGCCCGCCGGCCTCTTGTATCGGTTGTAGCCCCACAGGTACTGGCCAGGGCAGCGGCGGATCAGCACTTCCAGTTCGCGGTTGATGGCCGCCGCGCGCGCTTCGGCGTCGCCCGTCAGCGGATGCTGCGGCAGACTCAGGTGCAGATGGTACCCGCGGCCGCGGTCGAGTCGCTCGGCCCAGGCCAGGATGGTCTGGCAGCCGGCCACTGACGACAGTCGCGCGGCGAGGGTCATGGTGTAGGCCGGGCGGCCGAAGAACGGCAGCCATGCCCCCTCCCCGCGCGCGGGCACCTGGTCGGGCAGGATACCGGCCGCATGGCCGCCGCGCAGCGCCCGGATCAGCCGTCGCACGCCGCCGGTGTCCGCAGGTGCCAGTTCGATCGCGCCGCCGGCGGCGCGTGCGCGCTCGACCAGGGCTTGCAGCGCCGCGCGCTTGGGCGGCCGGTAGAGCACGGTGATCGGTCGTCGTGCCGCGTAATACTGGGCGGCAATTTCGAAGCAACCGAGGTGCGGCGTCAGGAACAGGATCGCCCGCTTCTCCCGCCACGCGTCCTCGACATGCTGCCAGCCGCTGACCGCCGCGACGCGCGACAGCACCTGCTCGCGGGGCCGCAGCCACACCCACGGCAGTTCGAAGGCCTGACGCCCGGCCCCGGCGACGGCGGCCGCAAGCACACCGGCCGGCAGCGGATCACCGAAGGCCTGGACGAGATTTGCCCGCAGACGACGTCGGTAGGTCGGGGATGCGGCATAGGTGAACCATCCCGCCAGCCAGCCGACGCGATGCAGCGCCGCCAGTGGCAGCATGGACAGGAAAGAGAAGAGGCGGGCGATCAAGAGTCCGCAGCCGAAGATGAATTTCGCATCGGTTGACAGCCAGCCTGATGCGGCCGGAGTGTCGCTATAATAACGGCTTCCGCCGAGTTAACCCGACAACTTGCAGGGCGGAACGGTCAGCGAAAAAATACTGCTAAAGCGTCGTCCGCTCGACAAGGTCCCCGGAGCTGGCAGCGCGCAAGCCACCGGGGATTATGTTTTGGAGCACTGCCGATGAGCCATGACTATCTGTTCACGTCCGAATCCGTGTCCGAAGGTCACCCCGACAAGGTCGCCGATCAGATCTCGGATGCGATCCTCGACGCGATCCTCGCCGATGACCCCCACGCCCGGGTCGCCTGTGAAACCATGGTATCTACCGGTCTGGTGGTGATCTCGGGCGAGATCACCACCAAGGCCCACGTCAATTACCGTGAGCTGGCGCAGGAGACGGTGCGGCGCATCGGCTACAACGACTCGGACATCGGTTTCGACTACAAGTCCTGCGCGGTGCTGACGGCCATCAATCGCCAGTCGCCGGACATCGCCCAGGGTGTCAACGAGGGCGAAGGGCTGGACCTCGACCAGGGTGCCGGCGACCAGGGCCTGATGTTCGGCTACGCCTGCGACGAGACGCCGCAGTTGATGCCGCTGCCGATCTATTACGCACACCGCGTCATGCAGCGCCAGAGCGAAGTGCGAAAGGACGGCCGCCTGCCGTGGCTGCGGCCGGATGCCAAGAGTCAGCTGACCGTGCGCTACGTCGATGGTCGGCCGGTCGAGGTCGACACCGTCGTGGTGTCGACCCAGCACGATCCGGAGGTTTCCCACGCCCAGTTGTCCGAGGCGGTGATCGAGGAGATCATCAGGCCGGTGCTGCCGCCCGAGCTGCTGACCAGCCGCACCCGATTCCTGATCAACCCGACCGGCCGCTTCGTCATCGGCGGCCCCCACGGCGACTGCGGTCTGACGGGGCGCAAGATCATCGTCGACACCTACGGCGGCGCGGCCCACCACGGCGGCGGCGCGTTTTCGGGCAAGGATCCTTCCAAGGTCGACCGCTCGGCCGCCTATGCCGGCCGCCACGTCGCAAAGAACATCGTCGCCGCCGGTCTCGCCGGACGCTGCGAAGTCCAGGTGGCCTATGCCATCGGCGTCGCCAACCCGGTGTCGCTGATGGTCGACACCTTCGGCACGGCGAGGATTCCGGAGCAACGCATCATCGAACTGATCCGGGAACACTTCGATCTGCGGCCGAAGGGCATCATCGTCGGCCTCGACCTGTTGCGCCCGATCTACGGCAAGACGGCCGCCTACGGCCACTTCGGACGCGACGAGCCGGAATTCACCTGGGAAGTCACCGACAGGGCCGAGGCCTTGCGAGCGGCAGCAGGCATCTGAGGCGCCCCGGCACCACTGGGCAAACGGTCGGATCCGGCGCGCCAGCGGACGCTCGGCGCGCACGCGCTTCCTGCTAACATTGAACGATATGCGTGGACCCACCAAAACCAGATCCGCTCGCTCCGGGACGCTGCGCGGCCTCATCGGATGCTGGCTGCTCGCGGTGGCCGCGGTGGGCGGCGCGGAGCCTCCGGCGCCGCTGCCGAGCGAGCTGATTTCGCTCGACTGGTGCAAGACCATCGGCGACCGCCTGTTCAGCGTCTCCGCCGGCTTCTGCGAACGCTCGGGTCTGCAGCCGTCGCCCGCGACCTCGATCGAAGGCCGCGCGCTGATGCGTCTCGAACAGCCGCCCCGCCCGCCGCGCACCTCGGCCTCGGTCGACTATGGGACGCGGGCGCCCCGCATCATGTTGATCGGCGGCATCCACGGCGACGAGTTGACCTCGGTGTCGATCGTCTTCAAGTGGATGGAGCGGCTCGAGGGCGCCGACGCTTCGCAGTTGCACTGGCTGATCATCCCGCTCGCCAATCCTGACGGCTTGCTGAAGTCGCCGGCCCAGCGCATGAATGCCCGCGGCGTCGATCTCAATCGCAATTTCGACACACCGGACTGGAGCGAGAAGGCGCTGAATTACTGGGTCGGCCGCACCCGCAAGGACCCGCGCCGATTCCCCGGCGACTCCCCGGTGTCGGAACCGGAGACGCAATGGCTGCAGACGGAGATCAACCGCTTCCGGCCCGACGTGATCGTCTCGATCCACGCGCCCTACGGCGTACTCGACTTCGACGGACCGGCGGAGGAGCCGAAGCGCTTCGGCCGCCTCAGATTGAACCGTCTCGGCGTCTATCCCGGCTCGCTCGGGAACTATGGTGGTGTCTACAAGGGCGTACCGGTGATCACGATCGAGTTGCCGCACGCGACGCGCATGCCGTCGGCCAGGGAGCAGGAAGCGATCTGGCAGGACATGATCAAGTGGATCCGGCAGAACTTCGTGCCTGCCAACCTGAGCTGACCTGAGACTTGCCCGGCATTGACGACCGACGCCGCGGGCAGGGCTGCGCCGGTTGAGCGAATCCGTGACGCCCGGACCGTGACGGACATCCCCGATCCGCATCGGCGTCCGAAAATGCAGCCAGACCTGTGCCCGACGCATCGGTCGATCGATCACGGTGTCGAACTCGCCGGCGCGTTTGCGCTCTCAGTCTCGCGCCGACCCTGTACATTCCCCGCTTCCGGCGGCCGTGGTCGGATGCCGCCGGCCCTTATTGCCTACTCGACCGACACTCGATGAATTCAGACCTTTTCCTGTTCGCCGGCGGACTGTGCCTGCTGGCGTTCGGCGCCGAAGCCCTGGTGCGCGGCGCCTCCCGCCTGGCCCTTTCGCTCGGCATCTCACCGCTGGTGGTCGGGCTCACAGTGGTGGCCTTCGGCACCAGCGCGCCGGAGATCGCCGTTGCCGTCGACGCCTCGCTGGCGGGCAATCCGTCGCTGGCGATCGGCAACGTGATCGGCAGCAACATCGCCAACATCCTGCTGATCCTCGGCCTGTCCGCAGTCATTGCGCCATTGCTGGTGGCCGAACAGATCGTCAAGCAGGAGGTGCCGGTGATGATCGCCGCCAGCTTCCTGCTGGTCGGCATTGCGCTCGACGGCGACATCTCGCGGCTCGAGGCCGGGCTGCTGCTGCTGCTGTCGATCGCCTACACGGCGTTTCTGGCGATCCAGGCGCGCAAGGCGTCGGCACGGCTGCGCGCCGACATGGAAGCGGACCTGCCGCCGGATTCCGGCTGGGATCGCCACTGGAGCGTGCAGTTGCTGCTGATCGCCGGCGGCCTCGCGCTGCTGGTGCTCGGCGCCGACTGGCTGGTCGAGTCGGCAGTCAGCTTCGCGCGGGCACTGGGCGTCAGCGATCTGGTGATCGGCCTGACCGTCGTCGCCGTCGGAACCTCGATGCCCGAAATCGCAACCTCGCTGATGGCGGCTCTGCGCGGGCAACGGGACATCGCGGTGGGCAATGTCGTCGGCAGCAATCTGTTCAACATCCTCGCCTGCCTCGGTGCTGCCGGACTGGTGTCCCCGGTCGGCCTGCTGGTGCCGGAAGCGGCGCGAAGCTTCGACCTCTGGGTGATGCTCGCGGTGGCCTTCGTGTGCCTGCCGGTCTTCCTCACCGCTCGCGAGATCCGACGCTGGGAAGGTGCCCTGCTGCTCGGCTACTACGCGGCCTATACCGCCTACCTGATCCTTTCCGCGCAGCACCACGAGATGCTGCCGATGTTCTCGGGCGTGATGTTGCTGTTCGTGCTGCCGCTGACCGCACTGACGCTGGTCGCGAGCTTCGTGCGCCACTCGGTGCGCGGAAAGAATTCAGCTCGGTGATGGACCGCCGCTGAATCCTGTAATGCGTCGGCAATGGGGGACGAACGGCCTGCCGAGCCGGCGAAGCGGGCATTCTCAAATGCCAAGCGTGGGCTATACTGGCGCAGTTCCGAGGAGCGCTGCGAGGATGCAAGCTTCGGCTGCCCCCAGGCTCGGGACCGGTCCGGCGTGCCGGCCAACCATCAACGGCGCTCACCTTTAGACCCGTGCCGGGCACGGGGTGCGAGGTGGGCAATGCTGCCGCTACACCCCAACCCGGCCACATCGTTCAAGGAGTTCGCATGAACACTGTGGCTGACAACTTCACCGATTTCGACGTCGCCGATCTTGCGCTGGCCGACTGGGGCCGACGCGAGATCGCCATCGCCGAGACCGAGATGCCGGGCCTGATGGCGATCCGCGAGGAATACGCATCGGCTCAGCCGCTGAAGGGCGCTCGCATCACCGGATCGTTGCACATGACGATCCAGACCGCGGTGCTGATCGAGACCCTGACCGCACTCGGGGCCGAGGTGCGCTGGGCCTCGTGCAGCAACATCTTCTCGACCCAGGATCATGCCGCGGCCGCAATCGCCGCCGCCGGGGTGCCGGTATTCGCGGTCAAGGGCGAGTCGCTCGCCGAATACTGGGACTACACCCACCGCATCTTCGAATGGCCGGACGGTGGCTACTCGAACATGATCCTCGACGACGGCGGCGATGCCACCTTGCTGCTGCACCTCGGTGCGCGGGCCGAGCAGGACGCATCGGTGCTTTCCGATCCCGCCAGCGAGGAGGAAACCGTGCTGTTCGCGGCGATCAAGGCCCGCCTCGCCAGTGAGCCGGGCTGGTATTCGACGCGCCTCGATCGAATCAAGGGCGTGACCGAAGAGACCACCACCGGCGTCCATCGCCTCTACCAGATGCACGAGCGCGGAGACCTTCGTTTCCCGGCGATCAACGTCAATGATTCGGTAACCAAGTCGAAATTCGACAACCTCTACGGCTGCCGCG
>JAGRFY010000036.1:35560-62705 GCA_020445765.1 Rhodocyclaceae bacterium
TCAAGCGCGCCACCGACGTGATGGTCGCCGGCAAGGTCGCCGTGGTCTGTGGCTATGGCGATGTCGGCAAGGGATCGGCACAGGCCCTGCGGGCCCTGTCGGCCCAGGTCTGGGTTACCGAGATCGATCCGATCTGCGCACTGCAGGCGGCGATGGAAGGCTACCGCGTGGTCACGATGGAAGAGGCGGCGTCCCAGGCCGACATCTTCGTCACCTGCACCGGCAACTACCACGTCATCACCCACGATCACATGGCGGCGATGAAGGACCAGGCGATCGTCTGCAACATCGGCCATTTCGACAACGAGATCGATGTCGCCTCGCTCGAAAGCTACCCCTGGGAGGAAATCAAGCCCCAGGTCGATCACGTGATCTTCCCTTCGGGCCGTCGGATCATCCTGCTGGCCAAGGGGCGATTGGTGAACCTCGGCTGCGCCACCGGTCACCCGAGCTACGTCATGAGTTCGTCCTTTGCCAACCAGACCATCGCTCAGATCGAGCTGTTCACTCGCACCGACGACTACCCGGTCGGGGTGTACACGCTGCCCAAGCATCTGGACGAAAAGGTCGCGCGCCTGCAGTTGAAGAAACTGAACGTGTCGCTGACCCGGCTGACCGCCAAGCAGGCCAGCTACATCGGCGTGCCGGTGGACGGACCGTTCAAGTCCGATCACTACCGATATTGAGCGGCAAGGCGGCACCGACGTGAGCATGAACTCGTTTCACGCGCGTGGCCGCCGCCCGCGCCCGGCCGTCGACTCGCGACCCGCCGCGCCGCGCGGCGGCGTCCGTGCGGATGCCCTGCTCAGCGAGCGCGGCCTCGCCGGCTCACGCAGCGCGGCGCGTCGACTGATCGAGGCGGGCCGGGTGTTCGCCGACGGCGAAGCGGTTCGCAAGGCTTCGCAGGAATTGCCCGCCAGCGTGCGCCTGGAGGTCGTCGTCGACCCGCAGGACCGATTCGTGTCGCGCGGCGGCATCAAGCTCGCCGGCGCACTGGCTCGTACCGGCATCGACGTCGCCGGCATGCGCTGCCTGGACGTCGGCCAGTCCACCGGCGGCTTCACCGACTGCCTGCTGCAGGCCGGCGCCGACCGGGTGATCGGCGTCGAGGTCGGACACGGCCAGTTGCACGCCCGGCTCGCCGGCGATCCCCGCGTTGCCACCTTGGAGCGGATCAACGCGCGCGAGCTGTCGGCGCAGGCACTCGATGAGGCGATGCCGCCGGGCGGCTTCGATCTCGTCGTCTGCGACGCCAGTTTCATCTCGCTGGGCCTGCTGCTGCCCCGCTGGCCGGCACTGCTGCACAGCGGCGGCCAGGTGCTGGCGCTGGTCAAGCCGCAGTTCGAAGTCGGGCCGACCGGCCTCGGCAAAGGCGGCATCGTGCGCGACCCGGCGCGTTACGCCGAGGTCGAATCCCGCATCCGGACATTGGCGGCCGGCGCCGGGCTCGAGGTGCTCGACTACTTCGACAGCCCGATCACCGGCAGCGACGGCAACCGGGAATTCTTCATCCATGCACGCCGGCCGGTGGCGCCGGTCGTCACAGGAAACCAGCAATGACAGGCAAGACCCCATTCAGCATCGAGTTCTTCCCGCCGCAGACGCCGGCCGGCATGGAAAAGCTGCGCACCGCGCGTGCCCGCCTCGCCGGGTTGCGGCCGGAGTTCTTTTCGGTCACCTACGGCGCCGGCGGGTCCACCCGAGAGCGCACCTTCGAGACCGTATTCGAGATCCAGAGCGAAGGTCTCGAGGTGGCACCGCATCTGTCCTGCGTCGGTTCGACCCGGGAGGGCATCCGCGAGATCCTCGACCGCTACCGCGAAGCGGGCATCGGCCGCATCGTCGCCCTGCGCGGGGACCTGCCGTCCGGCGTCGTCGATCCGGGCGAGTTTCGCTATGCCAACGAACTGGTCGACTTCATCCGACGCGAAACCGGCGACCGCTTTCGCATCGAGGTGGCGGCGTATCCCGAGTACCACCCTCAGGCGCGCTCGCCGCAGGACGACCTGAATGCCTTCAAGCGCAAGATCGACGCCGGCGCCGATGCGGCGATCACGCAGTACTTCTACAATCTCGATGCCTATCTTCACTTCGTCGACGCGTGCCGTGCGATGGCCATCGACGCCCCGATCGTGCCGGGCATCATGCCGATCGTCAGCTTCGTCAAGCTGGCCCGATTCTCGGATGCGTGCGGCGCCGAGATTCCGCGCTGGATGCGACGCAAGCTCGAATCGTTCGGCGACGACAGCGATTCGATCAAGGCGTTCGGCCTCGACGTCGTCACTGAACTGTGCGACAAGCTGATCGCGGCCGGCGCCCCTGGCCTGCACTTCTATTGCATGAACCAGTCGGCGGCGACCAGCGCCATCGTCGACCGGCTCGGCCTCGGTGCCTGAGCAATGGGTCGGTCGCCGCGACCGGAGATCGTCGACCACGCGCTCGAACTCTTCGCGCCGTTGGGCAGCATCCGGACGCAGCGGATGTTCGGCGGCCACGGCTTCTATTGCGATGGCCTGTTCTTCGCACTGGTGGCCTGGGACACCGTTTACCTGAAGGCCGACGAGCAATCGCAAGCTGACTTTCAGCGGGCCGGCAGCCGCATCTTCAGCACCACCCGGGCCGACGGCCGCAGCTTCTCGATGGGCTACTGGAGTGCCCTGGAAGAGGCGCTGGAAAGCCCGCAGATGATGATGCCGTGGGCGCGCATGGCGATCGCATGCGCGCTGCGCCAGCGCGGCGCGTCCGCTAAGGGCGGCCGAAGCCGCGGTCGCTCATCCACGCCCTGAGGTCGAAGCCCTGGCCGGCGGCGCGCAGGCGCTGAAGCTGGATCAGGAAGTTGGCTTCCATCGTATGGGCGGCAATCGCGGTCATCACCGCCAGTCGTCCCTCGGCATCCAGGCCTTCGGCGGCCAGATCACTGTCGAGCTGACAGAAATGCAGGGCCATCAGGCCGCGGGCCTCGTCTTCGCCGATGCCGAGATCCGAAAAATCCAGAGGATCTCCGGTCTCGATGTCGCACATCAGGCCTTCCAGCGCTTCGGGGGTCATGGGCTGTTCCTCGTTTGGCTTGCGGTTTGGAGCCGCAAGCGCCGGCAAAGATTCCCATGCCCCGCGCTGCGCCTGCGTCGGCGCCTCAGAGCGGGCGCTGCACCGAAACCGCACCGCGGATCTGGCCCGGCGCGTAACCGGTTGCCGAATCGTGCGGGTAGTCGCGGGCCAGCGCCTGCACCAGTTCCGGCGCCAGGCTATCCCGCTCGCCGTGGCACTGCACGCACACCGGCGCCACCGGCAAGGCCTTCATGTAGCGGAACATCCGGCGACCGTCGGCGTCGGTGACGATCTCGGCGGTCTCGATGTTGGCCGCCGGCTCACCGGCCGCAGCACGCTCGTCGAAGGCCTTCAGGCGTTCCGCTTCCCAGGCATCCGGCGTCGCCCGCTCGGGATTGCGGGTCTTGAGGCTGACGCGACGGATCTTCCAGCCAAGGGCTTCGGACTTGTCGACCATCAGCTGCGGCGCCTTGTCCTTGCACACCGGAATGGCCGCAGCGACGCCTTGCTCGTCGACGGCCGATTTCATCATTCCCGCCACTTTCGGCAGGATCTGCTTGACTTCGGCGCGGGTCTCGTCGGTCAGGGATTCGAGCTCTCCGGCCCGGACGACGCCGGCCGCGGCCAGCAGGGATACGATCAGCAGGGTTCGCATGACGGCTCCTTTAAATTAGACTTTCCTAATATAACGCAATCTGCCGACACGTGGGGCGGAAAGTCTCGCATTGTTACGACGGCCGGGCGGGCGAGCGCATACAATCGGTGCCTGCGGGCCGACAGGCCGCCAATCCTGGCGTGCATCGACCCGATCGGAATGCAGAGGGAGGCGAGTCGATGAAGGGGCGTTTTCGGTCGCTGCTGATGGCCGTCGCACTGGCCGGCGCAGGGAACGCGGCGGTCGCGTCAGAATCGTCGAATGGCGACCTGACGATGATGGTCGGGATGGATTATTCGACCGGCGAATATGGTAGCGCCAAGGAAACCCGGACCTGGGTGATCCCGTTCATCGCCAAGTACGAGCGCGGCCCAATGACCTGGAAGGCGAGCATCCCCTGGATCCGCACCACCGGCCCCGGCGATGTCATCGGCGTCGGCCCGGACCGGATTCCGGCGGAAGGCTCGGAGAACGAGACCCGGACCGAATCCGGCATCGGCGACCTGGTGCTCAGTGCCGGCTACGCTGCCGTGCAGAACCGCTATCTGCTGCTGGACGTCATCGCCAAGGTCAAGGTTCCGACGGCCGACGAGGACCGGGCGCTGGGCACCGGCAAGACCGACGTCTCGCTGCAACTGGATGCCGCGACCCTGGTCAAGGGGCTGACCGTGTTCGGCACCGTCGGCAAGAAGAAGTACGGCGACCCAGCCGGGCGTGACTACCGCGACCCCTATTACGGCTCGATCGGTGCCGGCAAGCGGGTCATCCCGACCACCTTCATCGGGGCCAGCTACGACTGGCGCGATAACGTCACCCGCACCGGCGACGAGATCCGCGAACTGACGCTGTTCGCGAGCCATCGACTGGGCGACGGCAACAAGCTGCAGGCCTACCTGATCCGGGGCTTCTCGGACAACAGCCCGGATATCGGTGGCGGGCTGATCCTGTCACACCGCTACTGACGGCGCGGACTGGCGCTCAGCGACGCCGCGATCCGCCGAGCAGGGAACCGAGCAGTCCTCGCACGATCTGCCGGCCGAGCGACGAGGCGATGCTGCGGGCGGCACTTTTCGCGGCGGCCTGCACGACACCGTCCCGACGCCCGCCACGCGGTCCGGTGGTACCGAACAGGATGCCGCCGATGGCGCCATCGAGCACGCCGCCGCTGCCTTCGGTGGCGGGGCTCCTGGCCGGCGGCGCGTCGACAGCGTCCTGCGCCGCCTCGGCATTGGCCTTCAGCATTTCGTAGGCCGACTCGCGATCGAGCACCTTCTCGTAGTGACCGAACAGCACCGAGTCCTTGATCGCGTGCCCGCGCTCGTCCTCGCTCATCGGCCCCAGCCGCGAACACGGCGCGATCACCGACACGCGCTCGACCACCGACGGCCGGCCCTTTTCGTCGAGGAAGGAGATCAGGGCTTCGCCGACGCCCAGTTCGGTGATCGCCTGGGCAGCGTCGAATGTCGGATTCGGGCGCATCGTCTCGGCCGCGGTCCTGACCGCCTTCTGGTCGCGCGGCGTAAACGCCCGCAGTGCATGCTGCACCCGATTGCCGAGCTGACCGAGCACCGAATCCGGGACGTCGAGCGGATTCTGCGTGACGAAATAGACGCCGACCCCCTTGGAGCGTATCAGCCGGACGACCTGCTCGATCTTTTCGAGCAGGGCCTGGGGCGCATCGTCGAACAGCAGGTGTGCCTCGTCGAAGAAGAACACCATCCTGGGCTTTTCCGGGTCGCCAACTTCGGGCAATTGCTCGAACAGTTCGGACAGCAACCACAGCAGGAAGGTCGAGTAGAGCTTCGGGCTCGAATAGAGGCGGTCGGCGGCCAGCACGTTGATCACGCCGCGACCATCGGCATCGGTCTGCATCAGATCCGCGATGTCGAGCATCGGCTCGCCGAAGAAGCGGTCGCCGCCCTGATCGTCGAGGCCGAGCAAGCCGCGCTGGATCGCGCCGACCGAGGCTGCCGAGATGTTGCCGTATTCGGTCTTGAACGACTTGGCGTTGTCGCCGACGTACTGCACCATCGCCCGCAGATCCTTCAGGTCGAGCAACAGCAGGCCGTTGTCGTCGGCCACCCGGAAGACGATCTGCAGCACCCCCGATTGGGTATCGTTGAGGTTCAGCAGCCGGGACAGCAGCAGCGGCCCCATGTCGGACACCGTCGCCCGCACCGGATGCCCGGCCTCGCCGAACACATCCCAGAACACCGCGGTGTTCGCGCGCGGTTCGAATCGGTCGATACCGATCGCCGCGAGCCGCTTCATCAGCTTTTCCGACGCCACGCCTGGCGCGCCGATGCCCGACAGATCGCCCTTGACGTCGGCCATGAACACCGGAACGCCGATCGCCGCGAATGATTCGGCCAGCTTCTGCAAGGTCACCGTCTTGCCGGTGCCGGTGGCGCCGGTGATCAGTCCGTGCCGGTTGGCCAGTTGTGGCAGCAGGGCGATATCCCGCTCGGAATTGCGGGCGATCAGCATCGGTTCAGCCATGGGCATTCTCCATCATCGAATCCGGATTCGCACAACGTCGCGCCGGGGACACTAGCGACCGCAGGCGGCCTCGCAGGCATCGAAGGCGCTCATGCACGCACCGGCCTCGCTGAGGGCTCCCTTCTGACAGCGGAACAGCCGGTCACCGCAGGCGTGCAGGCAGGCATTGGCGGCGCGCCGGTCGCCGTCGGGTCGGGTGGCCGACGGCAGGCGCAGCGCCTCGCGACGGCACGATGCAAGGCTGAACGGGTGCGCGGGTCCCGGCAGACGGGCCCATTCATCTGCATCGAGATCCAGATCGGCCTCCAGTCTGGACACGTCCGCCGAATCGTTGATCCATTGCGAGCGTCGCAAGGTCTCCAGGCCCCAACAATCCGCTCGCCTGGCATCGGCGACGCTGATGCCATCGGGCGACATGCCGAGGTTCACCCGCGCGCATGCCTGGGCAAATAGAAAGCCGCGCGTGAGGTCGCGCCGGCGAGGCAGCGCATCTGCGTTGTAGCGCAGCACGGGCCGCCCGTCTTCCGTGGCGATGCGTACGAATTGCCGCTGACTCACATCTGCCACAGCCCGTACCGGCTGGCCGGCGGCGTCGACGCAACCATCAAAAATCAGCGAAGCTTGCTGGGCGTGGGCCGGCGCGATCAGGATCGCCGACAGAATCAGGGCGTAGCGCATGAAGACTCCGCGTCCGGATCTTTCCGGGAACTTGCGAATCTATCAGACCCGCGACCTCGCGGCACGTCGGCGATGCCCCACTCCGGCGACGTCGGGCGCGGGTCGTGTCAGCCCGCCGGAACACGAAAACGACAAGAGCCGCGGCTTGCCGCGGCTCTTGTCCTCAGGCCGAAGCCGCAGCGGCGATCAGGCCTTGCAGCGACGTACGCCGGCGATACCGGCCAGACCGAGGCCGACCAGGGCCAGCGAAATCGGCTCGGGCACCGTCGGATTCGGCGTTTCCGGATCGATGAAGTTCAAACCGATCGAGTCCAGGGCCAGATCCCAACCCGAACTACCGGTCAGTGTCAGCTCGAGGAAGCCGCCGGCATCCAACAGGTTGTCAGCAATGCCGAAAGCAACGTCATCGTTGACCGTGCCGCCCGGAATCGCCGCGGAAAAGACCTGGGTGCCGTCGAGCGTAAACTCGATGCTGGTCGCATTTTGATCGGATTCGAGCACGGTGAACAGGAACTGGAGCCCCGTCGCACCGGCAGGGACGATGCCGGCTGCCAGGTTCCAGCCCACCGTCACGGTCGAAATCTCACCAGTGCCGTTGGTGACATCGAGGATTCCGCCGACCACGGTCGCCGTACTCGCCACCGGCGGCACGGTCGATGAATCGACCGTCGCCGTCAGGGTGCGCTGCGCGTTGGTCTGGGTATCGGTTGCCCCGATGGCATTCAGGACGATGCTCTGATCGCCGATGTCGAAGGTGTCGATCGCGACGAAGCCGGCCTGCGCGCTGGCGCTGAGCAGGGCGCCGATGGCAGCAGCGATCAATTTCTTGTGCATGAGCATCCTCACGTTTTCTTGGTTATTGCGTATGCAAACACGCTTATCACTTAAGCATTAGATGCAGAGCAAAAAACAGTCCACTGGTATATAAGCGCATGAAAACATTCCAGTCACATCAAGTGACATTTGTCATATGTAAAATCCGTCGACATCCCGAGAGCATTCGCCTGTCGCTCCGAAATCCCCTGTTGACGCCCCATTCGAGACGACCCTCGACCATCCTGCAAGCCGATACTGGCAGCGGTTGGACGTGGGCGTGGTGACACCATCCGCCCTGTACCCGCATACACGGCGACGACGCATTGCAGCATGACGTACCCCTTCCGACGGCAGCGCTCGACGCATCTGCTGGCGTGTCCCGGCGATGGCCGAGAAGGCCGTGCGGCTACGGGTATAATCCGGCCGCCGACATCGGCTCGATCGAGCATCGCAGGGGATTCATATGGCAGGTCATTCCAAGTGGGCCAACATCCAGCACCGCAAGGGCCGCCAGGACGAGAAGCGCGGGGCCGCCTTCTCGAAGCTGGCCAAGGAGATCACGGTAGCCGCCAAGATGGGCGGCGGCGACATCAACTTCAACCCGCGGCTGCGGCTGGCGGTGGACAAGGCCAAGGGCGCCAACATGCCCAAGGACAAGATCGAGAACGCGATCAAGAAGGGCACCGGCGAACTCGAAGGCGTCAGCTACGAGGAAATCCGCTACGAGGGTTACGGCGTCGGCGGTGCCGCGGTGATGGTCGACTGCCTCACCGACAACAAGACGCGCACCGTTGCCGACGTGCGCCACGCCTTTTCCAAGCACGGCGGCAACATGGGCTCGGACGGCTGCGTGGCCTACCAGTTCAAGCATTGCGGTCAGTTGATGTTCGCGCCGGGTACCGACGAGGACGCCTTGATGGAAGCGGCACTGGAGTCCGGCGCGGATGACGTCGTCGCCAATGACGACGGTTCGATCGAAGTGCTGACGTCGCCCAACGAATTCAGCGATATCCGCGATGCCCTCGAGGCCGCGGGGTTTCGCGCGGAGTTCGGCGAGGTGACGATGAAGCCCGACAACGAGACCGAACTCGCCGGCGACGATGCGGCCAGGATGCAGCGCCTGCTGGACGCCCTCGAGTCCCTCGACGACGTCCAGGACGTCTATACCAGCGCAGTCTTCGGCGACTGAGGGGGTGAGCGATGACGCGACCACGGGATCGGCTCGCCCGGAGCGGCGAAGGAATCCCGCGCGCAGGGCACGGATCGAGCAGGCGCTCGGCATCGTCCAGCCCTTTTTCGAGGCGGAGAGCCGGTGGGCGGGGCACAGTCTCGACCACATGGCCTACCGCCGGCTGCGGGAAGTGATGCCCGATCTCGCCGAGGTCGAGGTTCACCTGCTGGTGGTGGTCGCGTCGCGCATCTTCGCGCAGGACCAGCGCTGAGCCCCCGGCCACGGCGAACCCGCCATGCGCCGCCTCTATCCGCTGCTGTTCGTGCTGCTGTGGAGTACCGGCTTCATCGGCGCCAAGTACGGCCTGCCCTATGCCGAACCGCTGACCTTCCTGTCGCTGCGCTACGTCCTGGTGATCGTGCTGATGACCGCCCTGGCATTGGCCACCCGGGCCAGCTGGCCGTCGGACCTGCGCACGGTGGTTCATATCGGCGTCACCGGCATTCTGATCCACGGCATCTACCTCGGCGGCGTGTTCACGTCGATCCATCACGGTCTGCCGGCGGGCATCGCCAGCCTGGTGGTCGGCATGCAGCCGCTGCTCACTGCCCTGGGCGCCGGCTGGCTGCTCGGCGAGCGCGTCACGCGCCGTCAGTGGCTGGGTCTGATGCTGGGCTTCGCCGGCGTCGCCATGGTGGTTTCGGGCAAATTCGGACATGTCGCCCTGGCACAGCTCGGCGCGATGCTGCTGCCGGCACTGGCCGCCTTGTTCGGCATCACCCTGGGCACGCTCTACCAGAAGCGCTTTTGCCCGGGCTTCGACCTGCGCACCGGCTCGGTGCTGCAGTTCATTCCGACGCTGGCGCTGACGGCGATGCTGGCAGCATCGACCGAATCGATGACGATCGACTGGAATCCCCACTTTGCGTTTGCGCTCGGCTGGCTCGTCCTGGTGTTGTCGCTCGGTGCGGTCAGCCTGCTGAACGTGCTGATCCGCAGTGGCAATGCGGTCAATGTCGCCAGCCTTTTCTACCTGACGCCGCCATGCACGGCGCTGATGGCGTGGGCACTCTTCGGCGAGACGCTCGGCGCGGTCGCCCTGGTCGGCATGGCGCTCGCGGTGTCGGGCGTAGCGATGGCACGCCGCGGCTGACGATCGGCGGTAGGATCTCGACCATGCCCAGTCTCGCCGACGCCGCCTCCACCCCGACCGGGAAGATGCCGTGAGCGCTACCGCCTCGCAGCGAGTCGCGACCCGGATTCTCGGGCTCGATCCCGGCCTCCGGGTCACCGGCTTCGGCGTCGTCGATCAGCTCGGCAGTCGCCTGCGCTACGTCGCCAGCGGCTGCATCCGCACCCCGGACGGCGAATTGCCCGGCCGGCTGCGTTGTCTGCTCGATGGCGTCGCCGAGGTCGTGGATACCTATTCCCCGAACATCGCGGCAGTCGAGATCGTCTTCGTCAATGTCAATCCGAAATCGACGCTGCTGCTCGGCCAGGCCCGCGGCGCAGTGATCTGCGGTGCGGTATCGCGGGATCTGCCCGTGGCGGAGTACACGGCGCTGCAGATCAAGCAGGCAGTGGTGGGCTACGGCAAGGCCCACAAGGAACAGGTTCAGCAGATGGTCCAGCGCCTGCTCGAGCTGCCGCGGCCGGCCGGTCCGGATGCGTCGGATGCGCTCGCCTGCGCGATCTGCCACGCACACGCCGGCGCGGCCGCAAGCCGGCTCGGTCTCAGCGGCACACGTCGCCGCGGCGGTCGCCTGCTGCAGCTGCCGGAGACTGCAAGGTCCGCCAGGCGTGACCGAATGCCATGAATCGACCAGCCGATGGCGTTAGCATGAAGCGACGTTTTCGCGCCCGGAACCGCACGATGCGACGAATCTTCGCAGCCCTGCTATGGACAGTGCCCCTCGCCTGCGCCGCCGCCGGCGAGAGCGAGGTCGCGCTCGGCAGCGGCCTCTACTACCGGCAGCTCGAGGAGTTCGGCAGAGACGGCGACCGCCTGTTGACCGAAACCGGCACGGCCCCCGGGATCGGCCTCGAACTGTCCGTCGCGGCAGGCCCTGGCGCGCTGATCGGCGGACTCGGCGTCTCCGGCTACCGCCTCGATTATGACGGCCGCAGCCAGCAGGGCCGCGCTGTCGACAGCCACAGCGACTATCGGGAGCGACACCTGTGGGCCGGCTATCGCTTCGACCTCGGCAGCCGCTGGTCGCTCGGGCTGCGCTGGGAACGCAGCCATGTCGAGCGTGACATTCGAGGTACCGAGACGATTGCCGGACTGCGCGAACAGACCCTCGGCAACCGGGCTGCCGTCGGCCTGCGCCATCGCCTCGCCGACGGCCCGGTGGCCTGGGTCGAGGCGCGCTGGCACCGGACGCTGGGCGGCACGCTGCGGGTCGATTCGCCCGGTCTGGTGGACCGCGTCTGGATTCCGCTCGGCGCCAGCCGGGGATTCAGCGTCTCCGCCCGAATCCCGCTCGGTACCATCGGCGGCTTCCGTCGCATCGATCTCGAGCCGGGTTTCTCGCGAACCCATACCGCCCCCTCGGAGACCCGAGTATGGACCCGCGACGGCGTCGTCCAGGGCCGCATCGGGCAACCCGAACGGGTCGAATGGCAGCTCGGCGCCGGCCTGCGCCTGAGCTGGTGACGGACGTCGCGGCGCGCTTTCCCTGCCGCCATCGACCGCGTAGCATGGGGCGATGCGCCACTGCATGAAGGTGTTCCGATGGCCAGCCGTACCGCCCTTGCCTCACTGATGATCTGCACCGCCGTCGCCGGTTGCGGCGGTGGTGGCGGCGAATTGAGCATCGTCAGCGGCGGCGACGAACCGAGCACCGAAGTGCGGATCACCACCGACAACATGGAGCCGGTGGCCGGCATCAGCATATCGCTGGCCCGGGCCGATCTCGCCAGCGCCAGCGAGGCAGGCGATGCCGTGACCGGCACGACGCTGGACGGCGGCTCGCGCCTGGCGGTCGCCGAAGCCGGCGCATTGGCGATCCGGCGCGCGCGCGATCTGCTGTCGCGCGCCGATCAGGCCGATCTGGTCAGCGGCATCACGCTCGAACGAACCGAAGATTGTGATGGTGGCGGCGAAGTCCGGATCGCCGTCGATAGCGACGACGACGACCTGCTGACCCTCGACCCCGGCGATCGCGTCGAACTGAGCTTCGCCGGCTGCAATCAGGATGGCGAGACCGTTGACGGCCGGCTCGAGCTGAGCGTGACTCGCCTCAGTGGACGCCTCGACGACAGCGGCAGTGCGACCCTCGCGGCGACCTTCACCGACCTGCGCTTCTCCGACGACGGCGACAGCCTGACCGCCGACGGCACGATGACCATCGACATCGCGGTCGCCGGCGGCCAGGTCACCGCCACCGCGGATTCCCGGGACATCCGCTACCGTCTGGCCGCCGACGACGGCGTGGTGGTGATCACCGTGCGCGAAGGCAGCGTCAGCTTCACCGAGAATGCGTTGACCGGCACCACGGTGACCGTCACCGAGGACACCGTCGTGGTATCGGCCGAGCTCAGCGGCGTGCTGCGCATCGTCACCGAGAGCGCGCTGGAGATCGGCAGCGGGCAGCAGATCCTGTCCGGCCGCCTGCGCGTGGATGGTCTGGCCAGCGTCCTGTGGCTGACCTTCCTGACTGCCGGTCAGGTGCTGCTCGAACTCGACGACGACGATGACGGCCTGATCGACGTCTCGCGGATCACCGAGTTGCCGCTGCTGCCCTTCGCCCTGCCCTGACGATCGCCCGGCGAATCTGCTTCATCCCCCTGCTGAACAGACTTCGCTTGAGGATCGCGCCGCCTCGACCTAGCATGCTCCTGAACCAAGCAGCGCGCCTGACGGGTGCGCGACGACGGAGGAGAGGATGACGCACAGCAACCGCGCCCAGCCGCGCGTCGGCCTGATGGCCACCTGCCTGATGAACGTTTTCAGGCCCAACATCGGTTTCTCGGCGGCGGATCTCCTGCGTGCCGCCGGTTGCCGGGTCGAGGTTCCGAGCGACCAGACCTGCTGCGGCCAACCGGCGTACTCCGCGGGCGACGACGATGCCGCCCGGGCGATGGCGCGACAGCTGATCGAGCAGTTCGAAGCGTTCGACTACCTGGTCAGCCCATCGGGCTCGTGCATCGGCACGGTCCGCAAGTACCCGCAGCTGTTCGCCGACGACGACCCCTGGCAAGCGCGGGCCGAAGCGCTCGCGGCGAAGGCATACGAGCTGCTTTCCTTCCTGGTCGATGTCCGGCGAGTCGCCATCGATGCCCGATACCAGGGCAAGGCCACCTATCACGACTCCTGCAGTGGCCTGCGCCAACTGGGCGTCAAGCGCCAGCCGCGGGAACTGCTGTCGCAGGTCGAGGGGCTGGAGATCGCCGAGATGGACGACGCCGAAGTCTGCTGCGGCTTCGGCGGCAGCTTCTGTGTCAAGTACCCGAAGATCTCCGAGAAGATGGTCGACGACAAGCTCAAGTCGATCGCCGCGTCCGGCGCCGACACGCTGCTCGGTGGCGATCTCGGCTGCCTGATGAACATCGCCGGTCGCCTGCGGCGGGCCGGCGCCAAGGTACGGGTCTGGCACACGGCGGAGGTCCTCGCCGGCCGCACCGACGGCGCGGCGATCGGCGAGGAGGAAGCACGATGAAACCCCTGCGTGGAACCTTCGACAGCCGCTCCGCCAAGGCGCTGGCCGACCCCTCGCTGCAGCAGGCCCTCAGGAACTTCAAGCCACTGTTCGTCGCGAAGCGCGCCGCTGCGGTCGCCGAGCTGCCGGACTTCGAGCGCCTGCGCGACACCGCGGCCGCAATCAAGGATGCCGTGCTGTCCGAACTCGACGTCTGGCTCGAGCGCTACGCCGAAAAGGTCGAATCGCTCGGCGGCAAGGTCCACTTCGCACGCGACGCCGCCGAGGCGCGCGAGATCATCCGCGAGATCTGCCGCAAGGCCGGCGCCCGCACGGTATGCAAGGGCAAGTCGATGGTCTCGGAAGAGATCGGGCTGAACGAGGCGCTCGAAGAGGACGGCTACCGCGTCGTCGAGACCGACCTCGGCGAATACATCATCCAGCTCGCCAAGGAACCGCCGTCGCACATCATCGCGCCGGCAATCCACAAGACCCGCGAGCAGGTGGCCGACCTGTTCGAGAAGAACCACCCGGGCCGCCCGCGCGAAGAGAGCGTCGCCGGACTGGTGAACGAGGCCCGCCACGCGCTGCGCGAGCGCTTCTTCGAGTCCGACGTCGGCATCACCGGCGGCAATTTCCTGATTGCCGAGACCGGCACCAGCGTCATCGTCACCAACGAGGGCAACGGCGACCTGACCCAGACCCTGTCGCGCGTGCACGTGGTCACCTCGGGGATCGAGCGGGTGCTCCCGACCCTCGACGACCTTTCGGTGTTCCTGCGGCTGCTCGCGCGCAGCGCCACCGGCCAGGACACCGAGTGCTACACCACGCTGTCGAGCGGCCCGAAGCGGCCGGGCGACCCGGACGGCCCTGAGGAGTACCACGTCGTGCTGGTGGACAACGGTCGCTCGAAGATGCTGAGCGGGCGCTTCCGCGACATGCTGCGCTGCATCCGCTGCGGCGCCTGCATGAACCACTGCCCGGTCTATGGTGCAGTCGGCGGCCACGCTTACGGCTGGGTCTATCCGGGACCGATGGGCTCGATCCTGACCCCACTGTTCAACGGCCTCGCCGAGAACTACGACCTACCCAACGCCTGTACCCTGAACGGCCGCTGCCAGGCGGTCTGCCCGGTGCGGATTCCGCTGACCGAGCTGATCCGCACGATGCGCAACGAGCAGGTCAAGGCCGGGCTGATGCCGGCCAGCCAGCGCCGGATGATGGCGGCCTGGGGATGGGTGGCGCGCCAGCCGGGCCTGTACCGGGCACTCGAGCGGCTTGGCAGCCGCATGCTGCGGCTGCGGGCCGGTCGCAGCGGCGCGCTGTCGTCGCTGCCGGGCGCCAGCGCCTGGACCGACGCCCGTGACCTGCCGGCGCCGCAGGGACCGACCTTCATCGATCAATGGAACGCGCGCGGAGGCGATCAATGAATCGAGAACTGTTCCTGCACGGGATCCGGCAGGCAATCGCCAGCTCACCCGGGCTTCGCGCCCGCAGTGCACTGCCGGAGCGCCCGCAGCCACCGGCCTACGGCGAAGGCCGGATCGGGCAATTCACCGGTCGCCTCGAGGCCCATGCCTGCACCTGGGAAGAAATCGAGACGCTCGACGCATTGCCCGGGCGCGTGCTGGCCTGGCTCGACGAGCGCCGGATCGAGCGGCGGCTGGCCGTTGCCCCGCCGCTGGGCGGCCTGCCCTGGCCCGAGGGCGTGCACCACCACAGCGCGCCGGCGGGCATCGACGAGTCGGTGGCGGTCTCGCTGGCATTCGCCGGCATCGCCGAGAGCGGCAGCCTGGCCATGTATTCCGGCCCGGACTCGCCGATCACCCACAACTTCGTGCCGGAATTCCACCTGATCGCGATCCGTGCCGAGGATGTCTGCGACAGCCAGGAAGGGGTTTGGGCCAAGCTGCGGGCACGCGGCGACATGCCGCGGGCGCTGAACCTGATCGCGGGCCCCTCGCGCACCGGCGACGTCGAACAGACGATCCAGCTCGGCGCCCATGGCCCACGGCAGGTGCATGTTCTGCTGGTTCGTGCAAAGGGCGGGAAAAGTTAAGTAAAGACCCGGCGCGCGAATGTAAGCACATCGGGCACACCTCGGTGCCGGACGATGCCGCGCCGAGGCGCCATGACGGCGTATCCAACTGATTTTCGGCAAGTTTGACGCGGCCGGGGACCATGGCGCCCGACCGCAATCCACTTACAAGGGCAGAGCCACGGTCCTTGCTTCCGAACGTAAGGTGCAGTCGTGCGGCAGGCCCGGAAGCTGCCGCCGAACGACGAACAGGAGGCAAGGACATGAACAGGCCCACCCGCAACGTGCTCGGCGCGCTGCTCGCCGCGTCGATGATGTTCGCCGCAGGCACCGCCAGCGCGGACCGTGGCCATGACGATCGCGATCACGGTCGCCGCGAATGGCGCGATCGCGGATACGACCGTCACGACGATGGCAGCCATCGCCATTGGCGCCACCGCAGGCACGGACACGAATACCGCCATCATCGGCACCGCCACGATCGCGACCGTCGCCGCACGGTCGTCAGGGAGCGCGTGATCATCGAGGCGCGCCCGATCTACCGGCACTATGAGCCACGCACGCCGATCTATGCCGAACCGGGCGTAGTGATCGGCGTCAACCTACCCCCGATCGTGATCCCGTTCCGCTGACCCCGATCGCGGTCCACCCACGCAAAGTGCCCGGCTTCGGCCGGGCACTTTGCGTTGACGGATGCGAGCAGTGGCCTCTTCCAATAATTCATAATTATGAATACAATTGCGCCATCTGATGAATTGGCCACCCTGCATCCCATGTTGATCGACGATGACAAACAGCCTGCCATAGGGCTCGAAGCCTTTCTCCGGGGCGCCTTCGGAAACACCCGCAACCGATTGCCGGAACGCGGAGGCAAGGCCGACTGGCATGCGCGCTCCTTCGTCGTGCTGTCCCTGATCCAGCGTTTCCGCGTGCGCGATCATGCGCTGTGCGGGGGCGATCCGGTGATGTCGCTGGTCGCGAGCGAGATCTGGCTCTACAACATCGGACGGTACGCCGAAAGGACCGGCTGCCTGCGACTCAGCGAGCGCCTCGGCGACGCCGAACGCAGTGCCGTCGTCCCTCGCTGCAACGCCTATTCAATCGCGCAGGCGCTCGGGCTTCCGCACGAGACGGTGCGGCGCAAGATCGCAAAACTGCAGTCGCGCGGCTGGGTCGAACGTTCCGAACGGGGTCAGTTGCACGTCACGCGACGCTGGGAGGAGGAGGTTCTGTCACAGCTGGTCGCCGGCACCTCGTCGGACATCTGCGCGGCCCACGCCTACCTCGACCCGGCACCGCCACTCTGAACCGGGGCCATGTCGCGTCGCGCCGGTCGCAGCTTCAAGCGACGGCCAGCGCTTGGCCGAGCCAGCCGGCAAAGTGCTCGACTGCGGGGCGCCGCTCGCCACAGCCCTCGCTCACCAGGTAATAGGTCATCGGCGACGCCGCACAAACGGCGATCGGACTGAGCAGTCGCCCGGTCTCCAGCCAGGCCGCGGCGATTCGCCGCGTGCACAGCGCGACGCCGAGCCCGCAGGCGGCGACCTCGAGCAGCATGCCGAGGTCGTTCAGTACCGAACCGCGCTGCGGTTCACGCCAGTCCAGCCCGGCGGCGGCAAACCACGGTCGCCACGGCAGCAGCTCGGAGCGCAGCAGTTCGGCCCGGGCGAGATCGGCGGGCTTGCGCAATGGCAGGCGACGCGCATATCCCGGCGATGCCAGTACCACCAGTTCGTCGTCGAACAGCTTCTCGACCATCGGCGCGACCGGCGGCCGATCGAGCCAACGCACCTCGAGATCGGCAGCTTCGCCGGTGGTTCCGTCCATCGGCAGCGCGACATTGACGGTGATCTCGACCTCGGGGTGGCGCTCGAGAAACTCGGGCAGGCGGGCCATCAGCATCTGGCGGGCAAAGGTCGGCGGCACCGACAACCTCAGCCGCTCGCGCTCGGCCGCCATTGCGCCGCCCCCCTGCGCGAGCTTGTCGAAGGCTTCCCGCACGCTGTCCAGGTAACGACGACCGGCCGAGGTCAACCGCACACCGGTCGGCGCGCGCTCGAACAGTGCCAGACCGAGTTGCGATTCGAGTTGGCGAATGCGATGACTGACCGCGCTCGGCGTTACGCACAATTCTTCGGCGGCAGCCGCAAATCCGCCCAGGCGAGCCGCAGACTCGAAGGCCGACAGGGCATGCATCGGCGGAATCCTGCGCAACGGCAGGTTCACGCGAATCGCGACTCCGGCAGCGGGATGCGTTCGTCGTCGCCGGGAACCGCCGCAAAACGCTCGGCCTCCCAGTCGGCAGCCGCCTGCTGGATGCGCTCGCGCCGGGTGGAAACGAGATTCCACCACATGTAGCGCGGTTCCGGCAGGGGATTGCCCCCGATCATGACGATGCGTGCGCCATCGACGCTGGCGAGCTGAGGCGTGGCCCCTTCCTTCAATACCACGAGGCGATGGGCCGGCAAAGGCAGGCCATCGAGCGTGATCTCGCCACCAACGCAGTACAGGGCCCGTTCGGCGACCAGCGCGGGCACGTGCCACGCCGCACCCGGTGCCAGGCCGACGTCGAGGTAGAGGGTTTCGAACATCGTCTCCACCGGCGAGCGACGACCGTGCAGTTCGCCGACCAGGACCCGAAGGGTGACGCCGCCCTCGACGATTTCGGGCATGCGCGAAGCCGCGTAATGCACGAACTGCGGATCGCACTCCTCCTGTGCGGCCGGCAGCGCGGTCCATAGCTGCAGACCGTGCATGCGGCGCGGGCACCCCAGCAGATCCTTCGGCGTGCGCTCCGAATGCACGATGCCGCGTCCCGCCGTCATCCAGTTGATGGCGCCGGGCTCGATGCGCTGCACGTGACCGAGGCTGTCGCGGTGCATGATCGCGCCCTCGAACAGATAGGTGACGGTCGCCAGGCCGATGTGCGGATGCGGCCTCACGTCGTGCCGGGCGTCCGCCTCGACATCGAGGGGTCCGAGGTGATCGAAAAAGATGAACGGGCCGACCGACCGACAGGCTGACGCCGGCAACATCCGCCTGACCGTGAAGCCGTCTCCGAGATCCCGCTCGCGACCTTCCAGGGCGTGCTCGATGATCATCGTGACTCCGGTGCCAGACGGCCGGCAGCGTGCACCAGGGCGCCCAGCGCCGCGTCGAGCATGCCTTGCTGGCGCTCGTTGGCGAGCCGCCCACCGTCGGCGAACGCGCTACCGGCATTGCCGACGCCGAGCTGCTGCGGAATCACGTGCATGCCCAGATAGCCGAGAATGTCGCGCACGTGGAACAGCACCCGCATGCCGCCCATCGGACCGGGCGAAGTCGCCAGTACCGCGGCCGCACGGCCGGCGAACACGGCGCCGCCTGATCTCGCCTCGTCCTTCGGGTTGGGACGCGAACACCAGTCGAGGGTGTTCTTGAGCAAGGGCGTGATCGAGCCGTTGTACTCAGGGTTGACGACCAGCAGGCCATCGCTCGCATAGAGCGTCTGCTGCAGCGCCACGGCCGCGTCGGGCAAACCCGATTCGCGTTCGAGATCGCCGTTGTAGAGCGGCATCGCGTAGTCGCCGAGTTCGATCAGCTGCGCGTCTGCGCCGATCTGCGAAAGGGGCTCCATACAGGCGTGGGCGAGCCTTCTCGCAAACGAATCACGACGGCTGCTGCCGGCCATGACGACAATACTCGGGCGGGTCATTCGTCGGTCTCCAGGTGTGCGCCGCAGATGCATGAAGCGGCAGCATAAGCCTTCATCGCCCGCTTGGGCACCCTTTGATCGCTCGATCGGCGCGGCTGCGATCGGTGACATTGTCCCTTGCCTGGACGCCGGCACACTCGCAACATGGCGTCGTCGGTTTGCTTCTACTTGCCATGGTCCAGTCCTCTGCCGCGCGCCGCTTCTGGCCGCTACTCGCCAAATTCGTCCTCGGTGCCACCGTGCTGCTGTGGTTTTTTGCGTCGATGTTCAACGGCCTGAACGGGCAGATGATCCTGGCGGCACTGTCTGCACTGACCTTCAATGCGGTCTCGAGCGGTCTCACGGCACGCGAGTCGCCGCAATTCGCCCTGCTAGGGGCGACGGTATTCGCCAGTCCGGCGTTGCTGCTGGCCGCACTCGGACTCGGCGACCTGATGTTCCACGGCCAGCCCGGCCCGATGCTGTTCTGGCTGGGCACCGGCATCGTCACCACCGCCGCCGGACTCGGCGGCGCCTGGTTCGTCGAGCGTCGCCACGGTCAGCGCCAACGCGGATGACGAACCCGATCGGCGCCGGCGCATACCGCGCGGCTCAACGCTTCGGCACGCGCCCCATCAGATAGAAAGGCTCGTTCGGTGGCGTGCCGGTCAGGTGCACCAGGCGGTTGCTCATCGCGAAGAAGGCCGTGATCGCACCGATGTCCCAGATCGCCGCGTCGTCGAAGCCGTGTTCGCGCAGACGCGCGAGGTCATGCTCCTCGATGTCTTCCCCCTGCTGCGACAGCTTGATCGCGAAATCGAGCATCGCCCGTTGTCTCGGCGTCACCTCGGCCTTGCGGTGGTTGGTGGCCAGTTGATCGGCAAGCCGCGGGTTGCGGGCGCGGATGCGTAGTACGGCACCATGGGCGATGACGCAATAGAGGCAGTGGTTCAGCGCCGAGGTCGCCACCACGATCATTTCCCGTTCGGCCTTGGTGAGGCCGACGTCGCTTTCCATCAAGGCGTCGTGATAGTCGAAGAAGGCGCGGAACTCTGCCGGTCGGTGCGCCAGCATCAGGAACACGTTCGGTACGAAGCCCGCCTTTTCCTGCACCGCGAGGATTCGTGCCCGCACGTCCTCCGGCAGGTCCGGAAGCTCGGCGACCGGAAAGCGGCTGATGGCGTTTTCCATGTTCGGCTCCTCAGCGATTGACGTCGACCACGACACGGCCGCGAATCTGGCCCTGGATCAACAGGGCGGCGGTGTCGATCACCTCGCCGAGTCCGATCTCGCGCGTGATCAGGTCCAGCTTACGGATGTCCAGGTCGGTGGCCAGGCGCTCCCAGGCGACGAGCCGCTCGGGCCTCGGGCACATCACGCTGTCGATGCCGGCGAGCGTCACGCCACGCAGGATGAACGGCGCCACCGTGGCCGGCAGGTCCATGCCCTGGGCGAGGCCGCAGGCGGTGACCACGCCACGATAGCGCGCCGTCGCACAGACGTTGGCCAGCGTGTGGCTGCCGACCGTGTCCACTGCACCAGCCCAGCGTTCCTTGCCGAGGGGTCGACCCGGCTCGGAGAACTGCGCCCGATCGACGACCTCGGCGGCGCCGAGGGACTTCAGATAATCGGCCTCGGCAGGGCGGCCGGTCGATGCGACCACGGTATAGCCGAGCTTCGCCAGTACCGCCACCGCCACGCTGCCGACCCCACCGTTGGCGCCGGTGACCAGGATCTCGCCATGATCGGGGGTGACGCCGAACCGCTCGAGGGCGAGCACGCACAGCATCGCGGTGTAGCCGGCGGTGCCGATCGCCATCGCCTGACTCGCGGTAAAGGCGTTCGGCAGCGGCACCAGCCAATCACCCTTGAGGCGGATGCGCTGCGCCAGTCCGCCCGGGTGCGCCTCGCCGACCCCCCAGCCGTTGAGCACGACCGCGTCGCCGGGACGGTAATCGGGGTGGGTGCTGTGCGCCACCGTGCCGGCCATGTCGATGCCGGGAATCATCGGAAACCGGCGCACCACCGGACCCTTGCCGGTGATCGCGAGCCCATCCTTGTAATTCAGCGTCGAGTACGCCACCCGCACCGTCACGTCGCCCTCGCCGAGTGCGCCGTCGTCGAGCGCTTCGAGCGTGGCGCGATAGCCCGCTTCGTCCTTCCGAATCAAGATGCCGTTGAACATCATCCCTCCTTTGTGAAACCGAATCCTTCGGGCGCCGTCGCGCCGAGCAGGGCGAGATACCCGCGCGAAAAGCAGTCGAGCGGCGCCGCACGCCGCTCCAGCTTGGCTCGCAGCACCGCACCTTCCCAGCCGATCCAGAAGAAACCGGCGAGTTGCGCGCAGTCGTGGCCGGCGGCCAGTTCGCCGGCGGCCTGCGCCTCTTCGAGACAGACCTGGAGCCGCTGCTGCCAGCCGAGCAGCACTTCGATCAGACGTGCGCGGAAGGACTCCGGCAAGGCCGCCATTTCCTGGCCAAGATTGCCGACCAGGCAGCCGCGACGGTAGTCGTGTCGCTGCATGCCGCGACGCGCATCGGCCATGAAATCGTGCAACCGCCCCAGCGGGGGCTGTCGCCGATCCCCCAGCCAGCGATCGAGCTTATGGTCGAAATACGCTGCATAGCTGTCGATCAGTTCGGCGCCGAAGGCTTCCTTGCTGGCAAAGTAGTGATAGAAGGAGCCCTTCGGAACGCCGACCTGCGTCAGCACGTCGTCGATGCCGGTGGCTGCGAATCCCTTCTCGGTCAGCGCGATCACGCCGGCGCGCACCAGGGCTTGCCGGGTTTCGAGCCCGCCGTCGATCCGCTTGGGCGGTCGCCCCCGCTTGCGTTGTGCCGCAATATCCATTGGGGAATACTAGACTGGCCGGCTAGAAAATCAACGGTGATTTGCAGAGTCGATTCGCGCAAACATAAAAACCCATTTACATCATGGTGTTGCGCAAATCACACAGATCATCATTGCTTACGTTCGACGGCCGAAAAACAAGCGCAGAATGAGCGCGCCGCAATCGACGCGGCTTACATAGAACGGAGAGATTTTCATGAGCGCCCTTCACCGCCAATTGCCCGGGTTCGCGTTTGCCGGTGTGAACAAGCATCCGGCGAGTCACACCAAGCCGACGCGTCAGCCATCCAAGGCCGCAGTCGCGCAGCAGCAGCAACAACAGCACTCGGCGCCGCCGCCGCAGGTCGACGCCGAACAGGACGCCGTTCCCGGCTACAACTGATACGGCGCAGCCATCGGACGACCTGCCGGCCGCTCAGCCGGCATCGTCCTGCAGCCCGCGGAACACGCTGTAGCACATCAGCACGAGCACGATCGCGAACGGGAAGCCGGTTGCGATCGCGGCAGCCTGCAGCGAGGCCAGCCCGCCACCGAGCATCAGCGCGATCGCGACGAGCCCCTCGAAGCTTGCCCAGAAGACCCGCTGGGGCACCGGTGCGTCGAGCTTGCCGCCGGCAGTGATGGTGTCGATCACCAGCGAGCCCGAATCGGACGAGGTGACGAAGAACACCAGCACCAGGACGATGCCGATGGCCGACAGCAGCTGCGACAGCGGCAACTGCTCGAGCATCTTGAACAGCGACAGTTCGGGCGTCCAGTTGGTCACCGTTTCGACGACGCCGGTATAGTCGGTGGCGACGTACTGATGCACCGCGGTGCCGCCGAATGCGCTCATCCACAATACGCACACCAGCGTCGGAATCAGCAGTACGCAGACCAGGAACTCCCTGACCGTGCGTCCGCGCGACACCCGCGCGATGAACATGCCGACGAACGGCGACCAAGAAATCCACCAGGCCCAGTAGAAGGTGGTCCAGCCGTGAAGGAAGTCGGTATCCTCGCGGCCGATCCAGTTGGACAGCGGCACGATGTCCACAAGGTAGTTGGCGAGTCCGCTGAAGAAGCCGCCCAGGATCGCCAGCGTCGGGCCCACCACCACCACGAACAGCAACAGCAGCATTGCCAGCACCATGTTGATTTCGGACAGTCGCTTGACCCCCGCGTCCATGCCGGCGACGACGGATACCAGCGCAGCGCCGGTGATCACCAGGATCAGCACGACCTTCGACACTTCCGTCGCCGGCACGCCGAACAGATAGTTCAGCCCGGCGATCGCCTGCTCGGCACCGAAGCCGAGCGACGTGGCGAGTCCGAACAGGGTCGCGAACACCGCCAGGATGTCGATCAGATGGCCGGGCCAGCGCCAGACCCGGTTGCCGATCAACGGAAAGAACGCCGAGCGGATGGTCAGCGGCATGCCGTGGTTGAAGCTGAAGAAGGCCAGCGCCAGCGCCACCACCGCGTAGATCGCCCACGGGTGCAGGCCCCAGTGGAAGATGGTGGCAGCCATGCCGATCGCGATCGCGGCCTGCTGGTCGTCGCCGGAAACGCCGAGCGGCGGATTCTGGAAATGGTAGACCGGCTCGAGCACGCCGAAGAACATCAGCCCGATGCCCATGCCTGCCGCGAACAGCATCGCGAACCAGCCGGCATAGGAGTAGTCGGGACGCGCGTCGGGACCGCCCAGCCTGACCCGGCCCAGCGGCGATACGATCAGGTACAGGCAGAACAGCACGAAGATGTTGGCTGCGCCCATGAACAACCAGTCGAAGGTCGAGGTCAGCCACGGTCGAAGCTCGCCGAAGAAGCTCTTCGCCCCTTCCGGGAACATCAAGGTGAATGCAACGAACCCCACGATCACGGCCGACGAGACGACGAACACCGGGTTGTGAATGTCCAGGCCCAGAACCTGCACGTTGTCCTGCCCGATTTCGTAGTCGATGGTATGGGGTTTGTGCATCGGCCTCCTCCGTGGTGTTCCGCGGTGAGGACGCCCGTCGGTGGCCGCGCACATGGTCGCCGCCACCACGAGCCGGCCGCGTCGTGGATTCGGACCAGTCTATTCCTACAAATATATTTTGTACAAATGTGATGCTGCGGCGTGGCGCCGGCGCCGACCGCTGCCCCTCGGAGGGCCATCCAGACCGCCCATCGGAACACCCCTGCGTGCTCGTGATCGAATTGGCAGCACCCGAGCCGGTTCGATTGCGCTCGGCGCCGCAGGCCAATTATGTTTGGCCTCGAAAGGACTCATCAGGGCATTGGACGCGTATCCGGTGTGCTCGCCACGCAGAACCGACGACCTTCGAAATCATGCACATCAAGCTCAAGGACTGGCACATCGTGCGCGTCGAGGCACGCAGCGGCCCGCAGTTGCGACTCGTCGGGCGCGGCAACGACGGCAATTACCGCGTCAGCTCGATGGTTGTCAGCTACGACGCCTGTTCGCGCGAGGCCGAGACCGCGTCCGGCAAGTCCTACACCCTCGAGGGACCGCCCTGCGAGGCCATTCGCATCGACCGGGTCGTCGAAGCCTATCGCAAGCGCCACGGCATGATCGAAATCGCCTACGTCGATGAGCACGAGATCGGCGACCTGTTCCAGCTTCAGGCGACGCTGCTGTCCGATTACCCGCCGATGGACTGCCTCTACACCCGCGCCTGAGCGCCGCCCGCAACCAGGCGGGCACCGCCGGGGGCACCGGCCCTCGTCGCCATCGCCAGCACCGCAGCGTGCCCGTCGGGCCAGGATGCGCGATCATTGACGTGATCGCGGCAGATTCCTGGAGGACACCATGACCGTAGAATGCATCGAGCTGCCGGCAGCCGCCGCCGACGGTACGCCCGCCATCCGGCCGGCCATGTGGACCGCGGCGCAGGCCCCGGGCACGCTGTCGACATCGGCGGCGGGTCTCGAATGCGGCGATGCGCGCATCGCCGCCACTGGCGGCGAAATGCCCGCCTACCATGCGCGCCCGGGAGGCGGCGAACGCCTGCCCACGATTCTCGTCGTGCAGGAGATCTTCGGCGTCCACGAGCACATACGCGACGTCTGCCGTCGGCTCGCCCACCTGGGCTATCTCGCGATCGCGCCCGAACTCTATTTCCGCCAGGGCGATCCGGCAGGCTACACCGAGATTCCGCGCATCGTCGCCGAGATCGTCGCGCACGTCCCGGCGTCCGGCGTCATGGCCGATCTCGACGCCACGGCGGCGTGGGCGGCGGCCAACGGCGGCGACCCGGCGCGCCTCGGCATCACCGGCTTCTGCTGGGGCGGGCGCATGTGCTGGCTGTATGCAGCACACAATCCCATGCTCAAGGCCGCGGTCGCCTGGTACGGTCGCCTGCGCGAGGGCTTCGGCGTGCTCGATGCGCACTCGCCGATCAGTCTCGCCGATTCGCTGCAGGCGCCGGTGCTCGGCCTCTACGGCGGGCAGGACGCAAGCATACCCGCGGCCGATGTCGAGGCGATGCGCCAAGCCCTCGCCGCTACCGCACGAGGCAGCGAGATCGTGGTCTACCCGGAGGCCGGCCACGCCTTCTTCGCCGACTACCGACCGAGCTACCGGGCGCCCGATGCCGCCGATGGCTGGCAACGCATGCAGCGCTGGTTCGTCGCCCACGGCCTCTGATCCGACGATGGATCGGCAGGCCCCGATCGCCGACGTCCACGCCCATTCACCACCGACCAGCCTGATTGCGCTGATCGGCGATTTTGTCCGACGCCAGGTCCGCGCCTACACCAGCGCAGCGGCGATGTTGCTCGGAATCTCGCTGCTGGTGGTGTGGATTCCGCGCCAGGTCGGCGCCATCGTCGACGGTCTGATCTCGCACCGAATCTCGCCGGCCCGGCTCGCCGGTGAACTGGCGCTGCTGCTGGCCGCCGGGACGGCGATCTACTTCATGCGGGTCGGCTGGCGGCTCAAGCTCTTTGCCGCAGCCTACCGCCTCGGCGTCGAGTTGCGCGACCGCCTCTACCGGCGATTGACCCTGCACGACCCGAGCTTCTTCCATCGCCATCGCACCGGCGACCTGATGGCGATGGCCACCAACGACATCGACGCCATCGAGATGGCATCGGGCGAAGCGCTGCTCGCCGGATTCGACGGCAGCCTGACCCTGGTGCTGGTGGTGGCGATGATGACGCTCGGCGTCGATTGGCGCCTCGCCCTGGTGGCGCTGCTGCCCTTTCCGCTGATGGCCGCCTCGTTCTGGTGGATCGCACGCCGTATCCACATGCACTCGCGGGACGCACTGGACCGTTTCGCAGACATGAACGACCACGTCCAGCAAAGCCTTTCCGGGGTCCGAACCCTGCGCGCCCTCGGGCTCGAGGCGCGCAGCGGCGAGCGCCTGTCCCGTCTGGCCGGGCAGGCAAGCGACGCCAGCCTGGCCGCCCAGCGCTGGGAAGCCGCCTACGAACCGGCGGTGGGGGTCTGCCTCGCGACCGCCACCGCCCTGACCCTGGCCATGGGTGGCTTGCTGGTCTGGCGGGGAGAGCTGTCGGTAGGAACGCTGACCGCCTTTTCGATGTATCTCGGCCAGATGATCTGGCCGATGTTCGCGGCCGGCTGGGTCCTGTCCCTGATCGAGCGGGGCAAGGCGGCGTGGCTGCGCCTCGCCCCAGTGCTCGAGGAAGCGCCCCGGATTGCCGACGACGGCCCCCGCGCAGAATTCAGCCCCGGCGCACTGGCGATCCACGGCCTGCGCTTTCGCTATCCCGGCCAGGTCCGCGACGCGCTCGCCGACATCGATCTCCACCTGCCCGACGGCCGGACCCTCGGCGTGGCCGGCGCCACCGGAGCCGGCAAAAGCACCCTGCTGCGCCTGCTGCTGCGTCAGCTCCAGCCGTCGGCGGGCACCTTGCATTGGGGCGACGCCTGCCTGGACGAACTCCGGCTGGCCACGCTGCGCGGCGCGATCGGCTGGGTACCCCAGGAGCCCTTTCTGTTTTCCGCTTCGGTCGCCGACAACATCGCCCTGGCCCGCCCCGACGCCAGCCGGCAGGCGATCGAGGCCGCTGCGGGACTTGCGGCGATCCACGACGACATCTCCCGCTTTCCGCGCGGCTACGCCAC
>JAGRFY010000158.1 GCA_020445765.1 Rhodocyclaceae bacterium
GATTCCCCCGGCCTACTTGCCACCGGCTTCACTGGTGCCTCGATGTCCAGTTCAACGAAGACCAGTCCACCGTTCGAACCGGCTTCGCCGCCAACAACCTCGCCATCGTCCGACACATCGTGATGAACCTCGTTCGCCTGAACACCTCTCGCAAGGGCAGCATCAAGACCAAGCGCATGCTCGCGGCCACCTCGGATCAATTCCGTGCCGAACTGCTCGGGGTTATGACATGAAGCTGCGATAGCCCTGGGGGGGTATCTCAGGGTAGGGGCGGGTCAAAAGTCCACGACTTCTTCCGCGGAAACCGTCCCTCCCGCCTTTTTTTGCGCGAGGGTGATTCTTGAAGTGGGGGGGGGTTAACCGTATGGAGATCAACACAATGAACGTAGCGACAGAGAATTTCATGGCCGCCTCGCAGGAATTGGTGCGGCACTTTCTGCAACAACTGATCGATCAGGACCCTGAGGCTGGCGAGCTGGCCGCCCAGATGATCGAGGGGCGAGAAGCATCGATTCGCCTAGATCTAAGCGTCAGGGCTGGTTTGTGCCCGGTCCTGCGCGTTCTCCTGGAGCCCAGCGCGGCCGTCGGCGATCCGGTGGAGATTGCCGTGTCTGGTTGCACGCCGGAAAGGCCCGGTGCCGAGGGTCTGGCTCGAAGAATCTGGTTCTTTGGCCGCCTCTCCCATTGGAACTCAGCTCACTGACAAATTCTTTCCAGTTATAATGAATTCGATTCACAGAACTATCCGATCTGTCGAATGCCTTGCCGTGCAGTTGTGGGATACAGCGCGCCGGTTGGCCTTGGCTCTTGGTTGGCGGGATGCTGACGAAAGGGACCGGGCTCAAGCCAAACGTCGAGCGGAGCGGCTGCTGCGAGATGCCGGGTACTCCCGAGCGGAAGCAGCGCGACTCGTGGCCGAGCGATTCCGCTGGCCAGCAACTGAACGGAGAAACGCAAAATGAATGGCACTATCCAGATGCTCGAGGACATGGTGTCCCGCGTCGAGCAACACCACGAGAACAACCAAGCCAAGTTCCGCGAACTCGACGACGAGCTGCTCGCGCTCAAGCAGCGCGGCGCGATCATGTCGAACGAAGGCAACCTGTCGCATGTGCAAGGCATGGGCGATCAAGTCGTCAAGCGTCTCGCGGAGAATGCGGACCTATTGGCCAAGACTCGCAGCGTCCGATTCACGGTCAAGGCGGCCGGCGATGCCGTTACCACCAGTCAAGGCAGAAACATTCAGTCGGGCGGTGTCGGTGCGCCGACCGGAATGCCATACGGCATTCAGAGTGGACTGCGCATTGTTCCTTCCTCCGGGGTGTCGGCGCTCGAATACCATCGCTACACCGGCAGCGAGGGCGCGGCCGGCGTTCAGGCCGGGGAAGGCGCCGCGAAGGGCGCTGTAAGGCCGACGCACACGGCTGTGACGCAGTCGGCCCTGACGGTGGCTGGTTACACCAACATGAGCCGCCAGGCCCTCAACGACAGCGCCGAGCTGAAGCAGGCGGTGGATGTCACCCTGCGCCGTGCCGTTGCCACCTCTCTGGACAGCGCGATGAACACGGGCAATGTCACCCCGTCCTGGTCCGGGCTGCTGACGCTCGCAACCGACCACACCAGCACTGTGTACGAGGACTTGTGGGATGCGGCTAGCGAGGCTGCGAGCACGATGATGACCGCCGGGTTCATGCCCGACGTAATCGGAATCAGCCCGGCCGAGTGGCTCGCGATCGTCGTCGCCAAGAATGCAACGTCGGGCGACTACTACTCCGGCAGCTACCTTGCGCCGCTGCCCGAGACCTTGCGCGGCATGCGGGTCGTCATCAGTCCGACGGTGACGGCAGGCAAGTGTCTGATACTCGACTCCGGCCAGATCGAGCTGCGCCAGGTCGAGGACTTCGATATTGCCATCGGCTACGTCGATGACCAATTCACGAAGAACATGGTAACGGTGCTTGCCGAGACTCGGGTAATCCCGGTATTCCGCGCAGTTGGCGCCGCTCGGCTCGTGACTCCGTTCGCTGGGGCGTAACTCAAAATGGCGGCCCGCTTCGGCGGGCTGTCGCTCACCCGGGCCGGCCGGGCAATGCCGGCAGTGGCGTTAGTCGCACCGTGGCCACTTCCGAAAACTAACGGGCGAAAGCCGGCGGCGGCAGGGATGTACGCGCGGCCGGCACTCTACCTGTTCGTTGGTGATCCGTGGATCAATCCGCACAAGACACAGAGCCATGGCTAGCATTGTGGTCTGCCGTCCTGCAGTTGATGATCGAGGATGCGCAACACTTCCATTGTGGCCGCAGGGGTCGCGGGGCAGACCGCGAGCAGGCCTACCGAGACCTGCTGAACTGTGGGCCGATGACGCGTCGGCTGGCCCGCTTCAATGCGCTAGATCCGATGGAAATCACCGATAGTTTCTTCCGATGGTGCAAGGGATGCGCGAGCTCCTGCACGAAGACTGGATGATGCGGCCCTGTTGCGGCGCTGCGAAGGTGCCACGTTTGACCCGGGGTCAATTGCCGTACATTGACGGAGACGTGGACGCACAAGAGTCGACATCATGTACGGCTGGTGCAAATTTGGTGCACTAGCCCGCAAAAAACCCCAATATTGCACGTTGTTACGCATTTCGTAAGTTGGACTAAACCGCTGGCGCGGT
>JAGRFY010000159.1 GCA_020445765.1 Rhodocyclaceae bacterium
GGAAGCGCTGCTGGCCGCCGAAGACACTGCCCTGCAATGGCTGCCTGGTGAGCAGACCGGCGACGCACTGACCGACACCATCGTCGCAGGCTGCCGCCCCTGGCTCGAACGCATCCGGGCCGGCGCGGGCGCCGACGCCGACGAATTCGCCCGCCAGGTGCTGGCCGCCCACGCCGGCTTCCAGGTGCTGTGCGCGCTGCGCGCCGGGCCGTGGGGCGTGGACGGGTTGAACGCCCGCATTGCCGAGGCGCTCCAGCGGGCCGGCCTGATCCCTGCGACCACCGTCTGGTATGCCGGCCGCCCGGTGCTGGTCACCCGCAACGACTACGGCCTGGGCCTGATGAACGGCGACATCGGCCTCTGCCTGCCGCTGGCCGACGGCGACGGCGGCACTCGGCTACGGGTGGCCTTCCCCGGCGCCGACGACCCGGCCCGGGTGCGCTGGCTGGCGCCGAGTCGGCTGCAGGCGGTGGACACGGTGTTCGCGATGACCGTGCACAAATCCCAGGGCTCCGAGTTCGGCCACGTCGCGCTGGTGCTGCCGGAGCGCCCGAGCCCGATCCTGAGCCGCGAGCTGCTCTACACCGGCATCACCCGGGCGCGGGCGCGGCTGACCCTGGCCTGTGCCGGCGGAGCAGGCGTGCTGCGGCAGTGCGTGGCGCGGCGAGTGGTTCGGGCCGGGGGGCTGCTCGGGTATGCCTAGCGCTCATACAGGTCGCGCCGAGCCCGTCGAACGTGCCTGGAGGGGCGACATCTCCACGGCGCCATGGTGGAATTTACAGTGTTTTGCATTTTCCTTGCGCGCCTCGATCGTGCCAGCCACTGAATACAAAAACAGTATTCAGGCCGCCGAATCGACCGTTCGTTCGGCTTCTTAGGCTGGGGTGCCAGGAAGGTAGTCGTCTCCGGATTCTATTTGCATACTCCAGTCGACATAGGTGGTTGAATCCGAACGCGGGCAACGCCCATTGCGCTCGCCTGGTGATGCATTCATCATGCGCGTCGCGTCGACGCAGATTATGAAAAATACATAGTAAAGGCCGGCGCTCGAATGCCACGTTTCAAATGGTGGTGGCTGCCCTGGCCGCATGCGCCCGAGGTGGTCAGAGCGTTTCAGCATTCGGCCGCCATCCTTTGAATTCGCCAGAGGTCTCCAATCGATGAAACTCGTTCCTGTCGCGGCGCTGCTCGCCGCTCTTCTCGTCAGCGGCTGTGCTTCCGTGGACATGGCCTCGTCGGAGGCATCTTCGAGCGCAAAGCAGTTCGATCCACCGAGCCCGGGCCATGCGGGCGTCTATATCTATCGCAACAGCTTTGCCGGCAAGGGACTCAAGAAGGACATCTGGATCGATGGCGAATGCATCGGCGAGAGCGCACCCGATGTGTTCTTCCATACCGAAGTGGAGGGTGACAAGCACCACGCGATCGATACCGAATCGGAGTTTTCGCCGAATCGCCTGGAACTGATGTTCGAGGCCGGCAAGAACTACTTCATCCGACAGTTCATCAAGATCGGGCTGTTCGTCGGCGGCGCCGGGCTCGAGCAAGTGCCCGACGAGCAGGGCAAGGAAGACATCGCCGACCTCGAGCTGGCGAAATCCGGCAATTGCAGCGGCCCGCGATAGCTTCGGGCGCGATCGGTACTGGCTTCGAGCCGCGCCGTAGCCCCTTCCGATGATGAACAACAAGCGCTACCGAATCGTCTTCAATCGTCACCGGCACCAGCCGATGGTCGTCGCCGAATGTGCGGCGTCCCACGGTGCGCCTCCGGGTGCCGGCGGCCCCACCGCCAGCACGCGCGGCCGCGCACCGGTCATGAGGGTGTTGGCGGCCGCGTTGGCCTTGTGGCTGACACCTGCCGTCGCGCAGATCGTCGCGTCGCGGGATGCGCCGGGCGACCGGCGCGCGACGGTACTCGATGCCGGCAACGGCGTGCCGTTGGTCAATGTCCAGAGTCCGAGTGCGGCCGGCGTTTCGCGCAATACCTACAGCCGCTTCGACGTCGCGCCTCGGGGCGCGATTCTGAACAACTCGCGCACAGGAGCGGGTAGCCATCTGGCCGGCGCCGTCGCTGGCAATCCGTGGATGGCCAAGGGTACCGCGCGGGTGATCGTCAATGAGGTGGTTTCGGGGGACCCGAGCAGCCTGCGTGGCGTCATCGAGGTGGTTGGCGATCGCGCCGAGATCGTCATCGCCAACCCCGCAGGCATCGACGTCGACGGTGCTGGATTCATCAATGCCAGCCGTGCGACCTTGACCACCGGAACGCCGGAGTTTCGCGATGGTGCGCTCGAAGGCTACCGCGTCGTACGGGGCCGCATCCGTGTCGGTGCTGGCGGCCTCGACGCGACCGACACCGAATTCGCCGAGATTCTCGCACGCGCGGTCGAGGTGAATGGGGAGGTCCATGCGCGCGAGCTGACGGTCGTTACCGGTGCCAATCGCCTGAGCGCGGATCTCGGCGACGTCGAGTCGGTCGACGGCAGCGGTCAGATCCCGGCATTCGCACTCGACGTTGCCGAACTGGGCGGCATGTATGCCGGCAAGATCCGCTTGATCGGCACAGAAGCCGGGGTCGGCGTCAACAATGCCGGCGTCCTCGCAGCCGGCCGCGGTCAGCTGACCCTGTCTGCCAAGGGGCGCCTCGCCAACCTTGGCCGAATCGTCGCAGAGCGCGACACCGAGGTGGTGCTGGCCAGCGACATCGACAACCGTGGCGAAATCCGATCGACCAAAGGTGGAGTCAAGGTCAACAGTCGCAGCAGGATTCATCATCAGGGCCTGATCGCCGCCGATATCGAGATCGAGGCCGTCACATCGAGCAGCTCGATCGAAACCACCAGTGAGTCGCTGACGGTAGCGGGTTTGCCATTTCCTGCGGCCGATGCAGTCGAACTGGCGCCGTCCGGCACTGGCGAGGCCGAAGGAGAACCTTCGGCGCAAACGGAGGGCGGCAGTCTGGAATTGCTGGCGCGCGCGACCCGTGTGACGATGGCTGCGGACACGCTGATTGCGGCACATGGTGAGATCCATTCCGCCGAAGCAGTTCACCTGAGCGCCCCGACCATCGACGCCGGCGGCAGCGCGATCTTCTCCGAGCGAATTCAGCTCGCGGCCCTTGCAGGTCCACGACGTCCGCAAGGGCGCCGCGTCAGCGGCATTGACGCCGGCAACGCCCTCTTGCGGGGCCGTCGAATCCGTCTCGGCAGCGACGGCGACCTCGTCACCGACGGTGCAGACATTGCTGGTGACGCGCTGGAACTGGAAGGGCGTTACCTGAGCAATCGAGGCGGCAGCCTGATCGCGCTGGCCGCGAACGGCCTTGGTCTCGATTTCGTCAATGGCCTCGACAATCGCGGCGGCCGCATCGTCGCAGCCGGTCCCCTGATCGTCGGCGGCTTCAGCCTCGCCAATGATGCCGGCGCCATCATTTCGGAAGCAAGGCTCCTGGTGCGGGTCGATGGGCGCGCCGACAACGGTAGCGGGGTTCTGTCGGGGGCCACTGGTACCGAGGTGATTGCCGGCGGCTTCGCCAATGCTGGCCGGGTCGGAGGTGGTGTCGATACCGCGGTGCATAGCCGCGGGCGCCTCGAAAATGACGGACTGATCGACGGCCAGGCCAGCAGTGGTGGCGTGCTGGTCAACCGAGGGCACATTCGCGGAAGCGCGGTCGGCCGCGCGAGCCTTGTCAATCGCGGTGTGGTCGAATTGGCGGCGAGTGCACAAGAGGATCTCGACAACAGTGGCCGAATCGGGGGTGGCGCCCGGGCGGCGAGAAATCTCTTCAACTCCGGCGTGATCGGGAACTCGGCTTCCGCCGGAGTCACGCTCGATAACCTTGGGGTCATCGCCGGTGATGCCCGCGCCGGTTTTGATCTGGCCAACGGTGGCCGAATCTCAGGTAGCGCTCGCGCCAGCCACCTTGCAAACAGCGGCACGATCGAGGGCGATGTCGTCGCTGAACGGACTCTCGTCAACGGCGGGCAGATCGGTGGTTTTGCCCGGGCGGCGGATGTGGACAATCGGGGCATCCTGTCGGGCGGCGTCAGTGCGGCCGCCAGCCTGCGCAATAGCGGTCTGATCACAACCAGTGTGGTCGCAGGCGGTAGTCTCACCAACGACGGCACCATTGCCGGCGCCGTACGCGCCACCGACCTGATCAACCGTGGCGAAATCGGCGGTGCTGCCGTCGCCCAGAACAATCTTGTCAATGCCGGACTGATCCTCGGCGACGTCCTGGCCGGAAATCTTCTCCACAACGCCCCTTCCGGATGGATCGCGGGCGACGCCCATGCCATGTCGGTTGCCAATTACGGCGTGCTGGCAACTTCTGGCGAGGCGCTCGAAGCCTTGTACAACGAAGGTCTGATCGCTGGCGACGCTCGCGCCGTTTCGATAGTGAACACCGGTACGATTGCCGGGGATGCGAAAGCGGCAACAATCGCCAACGCCGTGGAGATTCTTGGTGGCGTCCAGGCGACGAAACTGCTCGTGAACGATGGAAGAGTCGCCGGTAAGGCGCAGGGCACGAACGTGGTCAATCGCGGCGTGATGGCGACATCCGCCGAAGCCGTCGAGGCCTTGATCAACGAGGGGTTGATCGCTGGCGATGCAAGCGCCGCGACGCTGACCAACTCAGGCACGATCGCGGCCAACGCCAAGGCTGCGACGATATCCAACGCCGGCAGAATCGGTGGTGATGCCCTGGCCAGCGGCACCTTGACCAACGACGGCTTGGTGGTCGGTGGCGCGAGAGGCCGAGATATTCTGAATCGTGGCGTGCTGGCGACCTCGGCCGCGGCCATCGAAGCGCTGGAAAACGAAGGTTTGATCAGCGGTGGTGCGAGTTCCAGAGCCATCATGAACCATGGCGTGATCGCCGGCGACGCCGAGGCCGCGACGATCGACAACGCAGGCGAGATCCTCGGCTCGGCCCGTGCCGCAATGCGACTCGACAATGCCGGCCACGTCGCCGGACCGGCTCGCGCAGAAAGGATCGTCAACTTCGGCACGCTGCACACCTCAGCAGAAGCACTGGACGCCCTGGTCAACGAAGGGCTGATCGGCCAGGGCGCGATCGCAGGCCATCTGACCAATCGCGGCAGCATCGGCGGCAGCGCCCGCGCGCAGGTGCGCCTCGATAATCACGGGTTCATCGCCGGCAATGCCTCGGCCGGCGACGTCCTGGTCAATCTAGGAAACATCGAGGGCAGCGCGCAGAGTGGGATGCAGGTGAGCAACAGCGGCTGGATCGGCGGCAACGTCTCCTCCCGCAGCATCGGCAACAGCGGCGCGATCGGTGGAAGCGCCCATGCGAGCGACAGCCTGGCGAATCACGGACAGATTGGCGGCAGCGCCAGCGCCGGCGCCGGACTTTCGAACAGCGGCATGATCGGTGGAGGCGCCCACGCGAACACCTTGTCCAACAGCGGTTGGATTGGCGGCGGCGCCACCGCGACGGGCGCCCTGCTCAACGCCACCAACGCGGTCATCGCTGGCAATGCCAGCGCTCAAATGGTCAGCAACGTTGGCACGATCACCGGTAATGCGCAGGCGACAGGCTTGCTCGACAATCGTGGCGCCGTCGCCGGCGAGGCCAGCACCTCCGGCGCGCTCATCAATCGTGGCGACATCCACGGCCGCGCCAGCGCCACCGAACTCAGCAACCACGGCTGGATAGGGCAGGGCTCCCGCGCCATCCACACCCTCACCAACCACGGCACCATCGAAGGATTGGCCGAGGGGCAGAACATCCACAACGCCGGTACCCTCGCTGGTGGCGTCAGCGCTGGTGACGTCCTTGACAACGCCGGGCAGATCAGTGGCAATGTGCGCGCCACCGAGCTCACCAACCGGGGGCTGATAGAAGACGACCTTGTCGTCTCCGGCGTGCTCACCAACCACGGCACCGTCGCCGGCTCGATCCACGCCGGCTCGATCGACAACGAGGGCGTGCTCGGCGGCCATGGGCTCGCCTTCTCGATCCACAGCAATGTGCTCACCAACCGGGGCACGATCACCGGCGCCGAAGCGCTGCTCGCTGTCGGCACCTTCGACAACAACGGCGGCATCGTCTCCGCCGAGCGCATCGGCCTGTGGGCCAACCAGGTCAGCAACGGCGGCGGCACCATTGCCAGCGAAGACCTCGCCGTGCTCTCGGTACATGACATCCTCGACAACCGCCACGGCCGTCTCGCGGCCGGCGGCGCGCTGGCCGTGCTCGACGGCGGCAACCTAAGCCTGATGAACGCTGGTGGCGAGATCCGCGGCGACGGCGTTCTGATCGACGCCGCCGACACCGACAGCGCCGGCCTGGTCAGCTCCGACGCGACCTTCACGCTCTACACCCGGGACGACCTCAACCTCGGTGCCGACCACCTGCTTTTCGAATCGGCCGAACACGCCCGGCTGCAGATCGGCGGCCGCTTCATCAACGCCGCCACCGTGCACGCCGGACAAAGCCTCTCGATCGAAGCCGCCAGCCTCGAGAACTCCGGCCACCTGGGCTCGGACGGCATGACAGTGCTGCGGATCGAAGGGGCACTCGAGAACCACGGCGAGATCATCGGCGAGACCCTCAGCGCTTCGGCGGGCAGCCTCGACAACGACGGTGAAGTTCACGCCCGCGATCTCGAACTGATGCTGCGCGGCGATGCCGCCCAGCTTGCAGGCCGGATCGAAGCGAGCGGGCGGGCTGACCTCGACCTGGCCGGCAGCCTCGATCAGCAGGGCGGCAGCATCCACGGCGACACCGTCGACCTCACCGTTGGCGGCGATGTTTCGATCCGCGCACGCACCCGCACCGAGACCGGCACCACCCTCAGCCGCGACTTTGACGCCGGCTCCGTCACCACCACCGCGACACTCGCGCAGTTCGCCGAAAACTCGCCCACCCTAAGCGCGACGGGCGAGTTGCGTTTGCGCGTTGGCGGAAATTTCAGCGTTCGCGGCGCGACGATTGGCGCCGGAAGCAATTTCGATGGCTTGGTCGGCGGCGCGATCGACGTGACCGCCCTCACCCTCGCCAGCCAGAGCACCAGCACCACCGATGGTCGGTACCGCTACGACGACCTGGGAAGTCGCCAACTCGACACCGCCGTCGCGCGCACCGCCCGGGGGAGCGCACTCACGGCAGGGGGGAATCTCGGCCTGATCTCTGGCGGCGACGCCCGCTACCAGGGCAGCACCCTCGCCGCCGGTGGCACCCTCACGCTGGGTGCCACCGGCGGCGCGCTCGAGCTCTCGGCGCTCGCCCTCACCGACACCCGAAGCCTGGTCGCCGACCGCCTCGACGCGTTGACCGACGTCAGCGAGCACCACCAGCGCCAGCACGGCGTCGCCACCACGCTCACAGCCGAGCAGCTCGTGCTGGTCGCGGGCAGCACGCTCACCGTCAACGGCGCCGAGCTCGCCGCCAGCGGAGACATCTCCGTGCTCGCCGGCGGTGACATCAGCGTCGCATCGCTGTCGCTCATCGAAACGAGCCAACGCAGCGGCATGCGCAGCACCTGGGTCGACGTCGGCGACGGCGGCTACCTCACCCGATCCCGCGAGGAATACGACAGCGGTCCGCGCGAGCTCCAGCACGGTGGCCGCTTCGTCGCCGGCGGCGACATCACCCTCGCCGCCGGGCTCGACGCCCCGTTCGGCGAAGACCTGCTCGCCCGCCTCGGCCTTGCCGCCGCCACCCGCGACACCCTCGGCGTGCTGCGCGCCGACGCCGTCGCGCTGACCGCCGCCGGCGACGTCAGCTTGTCCGGCGTCGGCGGACTCGCTGCCGCCGACAGCACCATCGAGGCCGGCGCCAGCCTCGGCCTCGAATCCGGCGGCGATCTCGTACTGGCCAGCGTCAACATCGCCGCCGAGACCGATCTCACCGCCCAGGCTGCCGGGCACCTGATCATCGAAGGCGGCCGGCACAGTCGGCAAACGCTCGTGCTGCAGCGCGACGCCGCCGAGTCGAGCGTCGAGGCTTCCGACCCGCTGGCCGCCCTCGACGCACCCAGGGCGCGCGAGCACATCGACCCGGAGCACGCCGATCGCTTCGCCCGCACTGGAGAGGGCCGCTTCAGCGCCGGCGGCCGGCTGACGCTCGCGGCCGGCGGCACGCTGCTTTCCTCGGGCAGCGACTACACCGCCACCGAGTTCATCGCCGTGGCCGGCGGCGACCTCACGATCGCCGGCAGCCAAATCATCGAAGAATCGATCACCCGCAACGGTCGTGAGCGCCACACTCGCATCCAAGCCGTCGCCGCCCGCATCGACGCCGACACCGTCACCATCCAGGGCGTTGGCCGCGCGATCGAGGCCGAGGAGGGGGAGAGGGCCACCACCGAGAGCACCGTCCACCTCGACCACGTCGCCATCCAGTCGCGCGGCACCACCCACGTCAGTGCCACCGGCGACATCGCCATCACGCCGGGCGCCGAATTCGAACACGACTACCGCCGTCGCAAGAGTTCCGGCCTCCTCTCCAAGCGGGTGCGCATCGACGAGCGCACCGCGCTGCGCGCCGCCACCAGCGGCATCGACGCCGGCACCCTCGAGGTCGAAGCCCTCGGCGACGTCAGCCTCACCGCCACCCGCATCGCGATCCGCGGCGAGAGCACCGAGGGCGACCAGGCCGGCCGTCCCACCGAGAGCCGCATCGTTGCCGGCGGCGACGTCCGCTACGCTGCCGTGCACGACCAGGAACACCAAACCCACTTCGACAAGAAGACCCTCTCGATCGCCGGCATCCGCCTGAGCGAACGCGCCACCGAGATCACGCACGAACAACTCGTGGCGCTGCCCACGGTGCTGCAGTCCGAGGCCGACGTGCTGTCGGAAAGCGGCGGCGACACCACGCTGGCCGGCACCCGCATCGATCTCGGCGAAAACGTGATGACGCTCGCCGTCGGCGGCACGCTTCGGCTGGAAGCGGTCTATGACCTCGAGCGCACCCAGGAGGTCGAGCGCAGCTTCACCCTCGGCGGCCTCGACGGGTTCGACCCGAAGATCGGCAAGAACACCGAAGACACCACCATAGACGAGCACAGCGGTGCTCGCGCAACGCAGATCGACGCCGGCACCGTCGATATTGAAACCGGCGGCGACCTGGTGCTCGGCGGCGCCGACATCCGAGCCGACGACCACCTCGACCTGGCGGTCGGTGGCGACATCGTCCAGCAAGACGCGGCCTCCACCCACCAGCGCTTTGCAGAGCAGCGCACCAGCTACCTCGGCAGCTTTGTGAACACCTCGGACGGCCGGGTGCACGACTTCGGCGTCAGCACCCAACGCAGCAAGGACCGACAGACCGAAACGAGCCGCACGACCCGCTTCAATACGCTGACCGCCGGTGACGGCACGCTGACCATCCACACCGGCGGCGACGCGGATCTCACCGCCACCCATCTCAGCGCCGGGGGCGATCTCGTCACCGACATCGGCGGCACCCTCACGCTGGGCGGCGCGAGCGACATCACCAGCAGCAGCTGGCAGACCCAGGACCGGGTCACCCTGGGCAAGGCTGAAGACCTCGAACGCGCCATCACCACCGCAAGCCGGGTGCAGACCAGCCGCATCGAAGCCGGCGGGCACTTCGCAGTATCGGCCGACACGGTCGAGATCGGTGCTGTGGAGGTCAGCACCGGCGCGGGCACGGTTTTCGACGCTAGCACCATCGAGCTGAAGATCGAGGCCGACTCCGACTTCCACCAATTCGAACAAAAGGACAACGACTGGTCCTACACCATCGAATCCGACCAGGGCCACCTCACCGAAACCGCCCGGCTCGCCCGCTTCGACGGCGGTGTGGACTGGGGCGTCGGCGCCCCCGGCGTGCAGGTGGCGGTGGGTGAAGAAGACCCCGCCGGCTTCAGCCAGCAGCAACTGCGCAGCCGCATCGCCGAGCAGGCCGGCGAGCCCGGACAGGACTGGATCGCGAACCTCGCGGACGACCCTGGGACCCGCTTCGAGGCAGTCAACACCGTCGAGCAGCGCTGGGACGTAGACCAGCAGGGGCTCACGCAGGAAGGCACGATCGCGTTGGCGACCGTCGCCGCGGTGTTCACCGGCGGCGCCGCAGCCAGCTGGGCCGGGGGGGCTGCTACCGTCCAGGGCGCCGTGGTCGGCGCCGGCGTCGGCAGCCTGGCCGCCACCGGTGCGGTTTCCTTCGCCAACTCCGGGGGCGACTTCAGCGCCGTACTCGATGCCTGGGGCGATGACGAGACCTGGCGGCAGGCGGGTGCTGCGATGCTCACTGCCGGTCTGCTCAACGCGCAGCTCGTACCGGTAGCCTCTGGCGAAGCCATGAGCATCAACCAGTGGGCGAGCATCACGAACGTCGAAGGCGTGGGGCGAGTCGCCAGCGCGGGCCTCTCCGACCTCGGCGGGAAGTTCTCCGCTTACCTTGCCCGGGGCGTCGTCAATGCCGGCGTCGAAACCCTTTTCCATGGGACGGAAGCCGGCTCTTTCGTGGACCTTTTCCGCGACTCGGTCGTACTCGACTTCTCCGCCGCCGGCGCCCACCAGATCGGCACAAGCTTCGGCGTCGGCGGTAGCCACGCTAGCCCGGCGCTGCAAACCCTCGCCCACGCCGGCCTGGGCTGCCTCTCGGCCGCTGCGCGGGACGCCGATTGCGGCGCCGGTGCGCTGGGCGGCG
>JAGRFY010000160.1 GCA_020445765.1 Rhodocyclaceae bacterium
GGTAATGCCATTATACGACACCCGCGTGTCCGGCCCAGCTGCCTGCCGAGCGCGAAGTCGCGGCATTGTAGCGGCCCGTGCGTGCGCCGCGCAACGGGCCGCGCGGTGCTCAGAACGGCATGCGCAGCGACAACGACAGGCGGCTGTCGTCGAGTTCGTCGCTGCCGATCACCGATGAAAGGTCGACGCCGATCAGCGCGCCTGCGCCGAGTTCTCCGACGATGCCGAGATTCGCTGTGGCGTAATCGTCGGGGGTGGTGGCCGCATCGAATTCGATCATCTGGGGTGACAGGCTGGTGGCGGCCTTGATCCGGTGGCTGCTGCCGTCGGCGTCGTGGCTGAGTACGATGCTGCCGTACGGCGTCCACCGTCCCGCGCGCACGAACGCCTGCCAGCCGGCCGACAGCAGGGCGGCGCTGCGCCGCTGCTTGTCGTAGGTCATCGAGGTCGAGGTCGATCCGTCGTTCGCCCGTTCGGCGAAACTCTTGACCGACACTTCCTGCAACAGCGCCGAGAACAGCGGCCCGTGGTGCACGCTGCCGGCGTCGATCGCGTAGCTCGCCTGGATGCCGAGTGCAGCGCGCTCGCCGTCAGGGTCGCCCTTCAGGATGCGCCGCGCATCGCCCAGCCGGACCAGGCGCTCGGTGTCGTAATCGATGCTCGCGAGGCTCAGGTGGGCGCCGACCGACAGTCCACCCTGGCGCCAACCGAGATAGGTCGACAGCGCGATCTCCCTGGCCTCGAAGCTGCCGCCGTCCGGCCAGTCCGGGTCGCTGCGTTCGAACGAAAGAGCGACACCGAGCACAGTGTGGGCGGCGATGCGACGGTCGACTCCGATCGCGAGCCCCCACGGCGAGGCCTCGGTGCCGTCGAGTTCGATCTCACTGCCTTCGATACTGGCCCAGGCGCCGTTGCCGTCGGGGGCCGAGGTGGACAAGGCGAGTTCGGTGGTCTGCCACAGTCGCCGTGACAGGGCGACCTGGCTGCGCACCGGGACTTCGGCGAGCTGTGACGCCAGCGCTGGGGCCGCCAGCACGCTGGCGGCGTATTCCGCGAGCAAGGCATGGGCCGCGGTGGTGGGGTGCACGCCGTCGGCGAAGACGAAGCTCTGATCGGCGCCGGGGACGACCAGGTCGGCCGCGGTGCACAGCAGCGAAGGGGTGGTGCCGCAGGCCGGCAGGCCGGCGTCGGCGAAACCGTAGCGGGCCGGGTCCGATTGCACCTCGCGCAGCAGGCCGAAGCTGTCGAGCCGGATCACCGGCACGCCGCTGGCGGCCAGGCTGACGCCGAGCAACTGGTTGTAGCCGGCCGACAGCTCGGTCAGCCCGGCGGCACCGGCCGTGCCCTGGGAAGCGCCGAATGGCGACGCACCGATGTCCGGCACGTTCCAGACGATGATGTGGCGGGCGCCGGTGGCCGCCAGCCGCGCGACTTCGGTGGCGAGCTCGGCGGCGGTGGTCTGCAGGTGGGCCTGTGCCGCCGCCGGATCGGACGCGGCGGTCGGCGCGATCGTGAAGATGTCGTTGGCCCCCGCCCACACCGAATACAGCGCGTCCGGGTCCGACGCGCCACCATTGGCAGTGAGGTAGTTGGCCACCTGCCCGGTCACCGGGATCGCGTTGTCGGTCGGCGGCGCATCGGGCACCCCAGGCTGCTGGCTCACCCGCGCACCACCCATGGCGTGATCGGTGCCTCCCTGGTTGGCCGGGGTGATGGTCAGGCCGAGACGACTGCCGAGCGCCTCGGTCCACACCGGCCCCGGGTTGGTGGTGAATCGCCCGGTGCCCGGTGGCAGTGCCGGCGCGTAGCTGCCTGCATCCGACAGGCTGTCGCCGAAGAAAATGGCATTCGAATAATCCGCGGCCTGAGCCGACGCGCAGCATAGCGCGCCGATGGCAGCGCTCAGAAGGCGCAATCCGGACATGGGTCGTCTCCTCGTGTGGGCCGCGTCGCGCGGTCGAGTGAAGGATGCTGGCATGCCGTGCGGCCTGCCGCAAGCGCCGCAGCCGGTGCAGGCCGGCATCACCGCATGATGCCGATGCAATGTCGGCGCGGTGCCATGCTTTCGGGCCTGGGACGTCGCCACGAAACCGGGCTAGAATCGTCCTCTCGCGCCGTCGCCGAAGTATTGGAAAATGATTCACGTGACCCTGAATGGCCAGCCTGAACGCCTGGCCGCGCCGACCACCGTTGCCGCATTTCTCGAAGCGCGCATGCTTGCCGGCAAGCGCCTCGCAGTCGAGCGCAACGGCGAGATCGTGCCGAAGAGCCGCCATCGCGAGACGCCGATCGAGGACGGCGATCGTGTCGAGATCGTCATTGCGGTCGGCGGAGGATGAGCGACATGGCCCAGACCCCGGACATGGCGGACGCGCTCGAGATCGCCGGCCGCCGTTACGACTCGCGGCTGCTCGTCGGCACCGGCAAGTATCGCGACTTCGACGAGACCCGACGCGCGATCGAGGCGAGTGGCGCACGGATCATCACGGTCGCGATTCGCCGCACCAACATCGGCCAGAATGCCGACGAACCCAGCCTGCTCGAGATCCTGCCGCCGCAGCGCTACACGATCCTGCCGAACACCGCCGGCTGCTACAGCGCCGATGAAGCGGTGCGCACGCTGCGTCTGGCGCGCGAACTGCTCGATGGCCATGCCCTGGTCAAGCTCGAGGTGCTGGGCGACGCCCACACGCTGTTCCCGAACATGCCGGAGACGCTCAAGGCCGCCGACATCCTGGTCAAGGATGGCTTCGACGTGATGGTCTATTGCGCCGACGACCCGATCCAGTGCCGCATGCTCGAGGACATCGGCTGCGTCGCGGTGATGCCGTTGGCGAGCCTGATCGGCTCCGGCATGGGCATCGTCAATCCGTGGAACCTGCGGCTGATCATCGAGCAGGCGCGGGTGCCGGTGCTGGTGGATGCCGGCGTCGGCACGGCGTCGGATGCCGCGATCGCGATGGAACTCGGCTGCGACGGCGTTCTGATGAACACCGCGATCGCCAAGGCGGACGATCCGGTGCGCATGGCCCGGGCCATGCGGCTGGGCGTCGAGGCCGGCCGCGAGGCGTTCCTGGCCGGACGCATGCCGCGGAAGACCTATTCCGCCAGCCCGAGTTCGCCGAGCGCCGGCATGATCGGCGCCTGATTCGCCGCCCGGCGACGGCAACAGGGCGGACGCCCCGATATCAGCAATGAACGACAGCAATGATTCCCGGCGGCTGACGTCCCAGTCGATCCGCAGTTTCGTGTTGCGCCAGGGGCGGATGTCGCCGGCGCAGTCGCGCTATCTCGAGCAGCTGATGCCGACGGTCGGCATCGACTACGCCCCCGCCCCGATCGACCCCTGTGCGTTGTTCGGGCGCGAAGCACCGGTGGTGGTCGAGATCGGGTTCGGCATGGGGGCGGCCACCGCCGAGATCGCGCTGACCCGGCCCGACGAGGACTTCATCGGCATCGAGGTGCACGCGCCGGGCGTCGGCAACCTGTGCAAGCTGATCGACGAGCACAGGATCGACAACCTGCGCATCGTCCAGCACGACGCCGTCGAGGTGCTGCGCGACATGATCGCGCCGGCCTCCCTGGCCGGCGTGCACATCTATTTCCCCGACCCGTGGCCGAAGAAGCGCCACCACAAGCGGCGCCTGGTGCAGGCTTCGCTGGTGCGGCTGGTGGCCGAGCGCCTGGCCCCGGGGGGCTACCTGCATTGTGCGACCGACTGGCAGGATTACGCCGAACAGATGCTATTGGTGCTGGCCGCCGAGCCGCTGCTCGAGAACACGTCCGACGGATTCGCGCCGCGCCCCGAATTCCGCCCCCTGACCAAGTTCGAGGCACGCGGCCTGCGACTCGGCCACGGCGTGTGGGATCTCGTGTTCCGACGTCGGGGCTGAGCGGCACAGGCTGCGCCGAAGGTCGTGGTCATTCCGCAGTGCGGCTGCCGTCGCATGCGGCGTTCGTCGCCAGAAGTGATGCCACGGCCGTGGATTGCACGAAGCGTATCGATCGATCACCCGCATTTTTCTGCGCTGCGGCAGCCAGCGAAATCCATTTGCGCTTCGGCGGCAGCCGGCCATGACCTGCCCGTCGCTGTTACATTTCGATCTCAGGAGACGGGACCGGCCCCAGTCCCGCGAACGACAGGTTTACGGCGACGAACTTGGACCTCGCGTTGGGCGGACACGGCCATGAGCCGACGGTCGCCTCAGACGGTAGGCGACCGCTTAAGTCAGGGCGCGATCTGTCACCCTGTTCTGGCGACCATTTCTTCGAATGGTGCTTTCCCGATGGTTCGGATGACGTGGCCTGGCTACTCGGGCCGGGCAACGTCGTGTCGACATCTGCGCATGTTTTTAACCATGGCACCTCTTGTACTTCTTCCCTGAGCCGCAGGGACACGGCTCATTACGGCCAACCTTGCCGGGCTTTGCCGGCTTGGCGGGGCGCGGAGGCGGCACGAACCGCGTGACGCGGTCTTGGAACTGCTGCAGTACAGGTGTCTCGAAGAAATTCCACTCCTTGTTTAGCTCTTCGTAGTGGGCCTTCGTCTCCTCGGGCCAGGCCTCGCACGGCATCAGGATGAAGTCCTCTGCCACCGTGCCGCCAGAGAACTTGGGGGCCTCGATGCCGATGCCGATAACCTTCACCAGTTTCGGGAACCTGTTCTTCGCCGCGCCGCAGGCGATTTCCAGCAGCGTCTGCCGCTTCTCGCGAAAATCCGCCGCCGCGCGGAATTCCTCCGGAACGCGCAATTGCAGGAGGACGTAGCCGACATTCGGCTCGAACGAGGGCAGAAAAGTCACCTGGCGCGTGAACGAACCCGTGTCCGGAAAGCGATCGACGGCGGTGCGCATCTTCTCGGAGAGGCCCCGGCGCATGAAGCGCGGCTCCTTGACCATTTCGTAAATCGCACTGTCGCCGCGTGCGATGTTCGAGTTACCGCCGAGCGTCCCCTCCAGACTGTTCTGGCAGGTTCGCTGGATCAACTGGTCCCAGAAGTAAGAGATGCGGTCTTCGTTCTTGGTGTTCTTGTAGACGTCGGTCTGCACGAAGTCGCGCCACTCGCCCTCGCCGATCATCACGCCGTTGACCTTGCCCCTGTCCTTGCCCTTCGGCCCGATGACATGGCGCTTGGTCACGGCGTCGTAGTTCATGAGGTAGTGACCGAGGAGGTCTTCCTCGCCGCAATAGCGCAGATAGTCGAAGGCAGCGGCGGCGCGGACCTTCTCGTCGAGATAGGCCGAAAAGTCGCTGACCGTGTCTAGCTCGCGCAGCACGATGGGCATGTTGTGGCTGTCGAGGACATGAACCGGGTTGTGCCTGTTGATTTCGATATGGAACGGATGGGTCGGACCTCCGTCGGCCTGCGCGTAGGTGATCGCAAGGCTGCCATACACGTTCTGCGCCGATGCCCGCTCGCACGCCTCCTTCGCGCCATGGGCGACGATGATCTTGTGGACGACCGCCGTGTCGTTGTCGAAGGGAATCGGGAAGGGCTTCTCGCGCTTCGCATCAAGAAAGATCGGCCTGCCGCTCCGGATGTAGCGCTCCGCCCCGTGAGCGGTCTTGACTTGGCGGTCGATGACGTTGCGCTTCCAGCGGTCCCACAGGATCTGCGGGTCCTTGTCGGTGATATCGGGCAACGTGTTCTCGCGGTCGAAGAAGATGAACACGGTGTTTCCGAACACTGCGAGCAGGTCGCACAGCTCGTGCCCGTCATCCTTGTGCGGGTTCGGATAGCTCCAGAGCTTCAGGAACGACCGCTCGCAGAACTCCGCGAGCAGCCGCTCCGTCGCCGTGACGCCGCTGGCCTTCTCGCTCACAAGAGCTTGGCTCCGACAGTTTCAGCGGCCTCGCGCGTCGCTTCCGCGACCTCTTGCAGGAACGCATTACGGTCCGGCGACGGGGTCACGTCGGGGATCGGCGCGGCCCGGTCGTAGATTTGCGCCCCGATCAACTCGGCGCGTCGAAAGGTCGAGCGGTAGCCGGATTCATCGAACGCGCTGCGCCATTCCGCCTGGCGCTCGGTGCGGATGCGCCGCGAGGCGAGGTCGATCAGCCTGCGGCTGAGGTCCTCTGCAATCGAGCCGTAGAGATGCTGCTTGTCGTCGTCGCTGGGCTCCGGCCCCGACCAGCCGACGGGACTCTGCAGCAAGACGTAAAGGCGCTGCTGGAGAAGCTGCTTCAGGTCCGCGACAGGCTTGAGGCTGTCGTATTCGTCGGCCTGCCCCGTCGCGAGGCGCCGGCTGAGCGCCTTGACCCGCGTCCAGTGTTCTTTCTCGGCTCCCTGTTTGACGGTGAGGCCGAGACGCGGACGCCAGGCATTGCGGAAGGTCTCGGCGGCCCGTTCGACTGCGATTCCCAGATTCATGCGGTCATAGATGGGGCGCGAGTCGGCGGGCTTGGGCCGCGCGATGATGCCGTCCACTATCTCCAGCAGCTTGCCGATTTGCTTGATCGTCCGCTGCCCGTCAGTGGAGGTGGTATCGAGCTTCGCGTCGATCGCCGAGAGGAACACCCGCGCCGTGTTCAGGCGGGCGCGCAGGGCTCGCTCCGCGAACGGCCCGAGGTCCTCGCCGATCGAGGCGAGTATGTTCTCGGCGGAAGCCAGGACATGGTGGACGCGCGCTGCCGGGGTTGGCAGGTTGTCGCCTCCGACCTGATCGAAATGCGTAAAGGCGAAGATCAGCTTCGGCGCACTGCCCGAGGACACCAGCTCTTTCATCGCCGCCACCGGGGCGGCCAGCATCGGCTGGGTCGCGTTATCGACAAGGATCACGGCATCGACCATCTCGATACGCCTTGCGAGCGCCGTTGAGATAGTGGACATCGAGCGCGGCGTGTGGCCGAGGCCCTCGCCGTCGAGCAGCACGAGCTTTGGCACGTCGCCGCTCCATTCCGGATGGAACGGCCCGGCGACGCGGACGCCGTTGACGAGCGGCGTCAGAAGGGTGCCGAAGAACGGAGCGTAGTTCGACGAGAAGCGGGCCAGTGTGCGGATGAAGGCGTCCCGGTCTTCCGTCTCCCACGTCCAGCTCATCGGCCAGCCGACCTTGGTCTTCTGCAGCTTGCCATCGAGGGCGGCGAAGCGCTCCTCGATCTCGTCCATCAGCGCGTCCACGACCTGCTGGAAAGCTTCGTCTTCGCGTGTCCGATTGTCCAGACCTTCCTCGAACAGTTCGTCGATGACACGCTGGTCCTTTTCATCCGTAGCGTTCAGCTCATGCCGCAGCGCCTCGCCGTGCCGGGCTGCGACGGCCTGCAGCGCGGCGAGGACCTGCGCGAGAACCTCGTTCGTGCGTTCCATCAACTCGCCGGTCTCCGTTGCGACCCCCGCCTCGGGCTCGTCGTCGAAGTCGCTGACCTCCCTCAGCGGCCCATTGCCGAGCACGTAGTTGAAGCGGAAGCGCTGGTTGACGTGGGTGAGGAGGCGGCGCATCTGCTCGCCCTCCGGCTCGCCGCGATAGGCCGCCAGGACCGCCGCCGACGTGCATTCCTTCAGGTGCTCGCGCACGTCTTCCATCGGGAAGAAAGTCACCACGGCGCGGTAGGGCCCCTTGCTCAGGACGATCTCTGTCTCATGAACCGTCGTCTTCGCGGTGGAGGTTGACGGGAAGCGCTCGCGGGCCGGGTCGGTGCCGATGATCTGGCGCAGCAGCGTCGTCTTGCCCGCGCCGGTCGTGCCAAGCATCAGGGCGCGCCGGTAGTCGCTGTTTTGTGCCGAAGGCATGGCGATAGCGGTCTCGCGCAAGGCCAGGAAGTCGGTCTCGCCGCCTCCGAGCTTGTAGTAAAAAATGTCCACCACGCGGGGGTCGAGCGCGCTGAGAGCCTGCTCCCGCGCGCCAAGGTCCCACAGATGCGGGCTGGAAAGCAGGACGTTCATGTCGTCCCGCAGCTTGACCGCCTCGTGGTCATCGTCGGTCTTCAGGCTCTGCCGCACCCGCAGACCTTCCTTGCCAGTTGTCGGGTCTGTGCGCTTGGGGTGCCGGAAGATGATGGCCCAGGTGCTGCGGCCCTGCGTCCGGCTCAGGCTTGCTTTGTAGAAGGTGTCCGCCATCATTCAACCTCGTTGTTCCAATGTTGTTCCGATCCGAAGTGTCGTCGATTGGCTCGGCGCCGTCAAGATTATTGGAACAACATCGGTACAACGTTCCGTGGCGCTTCCTTTCCGAGGTCGGAATCGGCTGCTGTGAATGTGAAGCGACCATCAGCCATGCTGAGCACGAACGGCGGCAGCGGGTCGAGACGACTCATCGGCGAGCGGCAGCTTGCGGGAAGCGAACGTCCAACGGCGGCTTTCCGGCGATGAATCCGAGGAGTTGTTGGGCGTAACCTCGAACCCAGTCGCCCTCGTGGGCCTTCGATTTCGTCCTTGCCGGAGGATTTCCGGACACCCATACTTTCTTCGGCGCCGTCCGCGGTTCTGGCGGCATCTCCGTTCAGTCGAGTGCAAGAGGCGATGGGAGCCGGCACGTGCGGATCTTGGGTGGTGCTAAGCCCCGCATGCAAGAAGCGGAGAAAACGAACCGGCATCGTGGGCCTGAACTGGGCCTTAAAGGAGAAGCACCATGGATGACCCGGAACGGAACGCTGAGGTCGTGAGACGAGCCTACCAGGCCTTCAATGAAGCTGACATCGAAACGCTGTCGCAGACCTTCGATAAAAGCGCAGCGTGGCACACGCCGGGGAAAAGCCCGATTGCCGGAGATGCGATCGGTCGAGATGCGGTCTTCGAGCAGTTCGGTCGATATGTCGGCGACACCAATGGAACCTTCAAGGCCGACTTGAAAGAGGTCCTGTGGACCAGCAGCGGCCGCGTCGTCGGTATTCATCACAATTCCGCCGAGCGTAACGGCAAGCGGCTGGATACCGGCTGCTGCATCGTCTTCGAACTAAAGGACGGACGCATCGTAGACGGCCGGGAGCATTTCTTCGACCTGCACAACTGGGACGAATTCTGGTCCTGAATGGTGCACGAGACCGGGCTGCGTTCCGGTCATTCCGCGGCTCTCTGGGCAGGCTCCTACCGCCCGATCGTCGAAGCTTGCTCGGCGTCGACTTGGGCGGGGGCATCCAAGCGCGCTGACTTGCTGACCCTCATCGCACCGATTTTTGTTGCCTGGCAATGACCGGTGATGACCGGACTGGTGAGTTCGCCAACGGCCGCTTCGTAGAAGCGAAACAAGGAAGGCGATGGCTCGCTGTCCGGCGGCTTCGGAGCAGCCTGTCGGGCAGGTTTGGGTCGGGTGGTGACCGACGGCCCCGCGGATTCGTCGCCCGAAAGCCGACGTTGAAGGTTCGCTTCCCGAAAGCTGCCTGTCGCCGGTGAGTCGTTTCGACCCAAACTGGCCCGACGGCCTTCCCCCGAAGCAGCCGTTCAGGCATCCTGGGCTTCCGCGGGTGTCGCTACCACGAAGCAGCCATTCGTGACCTGGAGCCTCCGGCCATCAGCTGTCGGTCGTGGCTACATTTCGATTTCAAGAAGCGGGACCGGCCCCGATCGGCTTGAGCGGCCGGTTCACGGCGATGAACCTAGCCCTCGTGTTGGACGGACCCGGCCACGAGCGGTAGTTCGCGACTACCGGCGACCTGCCACTGGAGCGTCAGCTCCACTCCGATACTCGCCGCACGCGCTATGCGAACTGATCGGCCGGAGGAGCCGCTCGGCTACAACGGCGTGGGCGACCGGAGTGCTATCTGATTGCCGGCTCGTGCCACTTCGTGCGTATGCACTCTTACTAGACCAGACTCCGCTGCCGGCATTCGACGACACGACACCGATCATTGCGGTTCCAGCAAGAATGAGAGAGGATGACTTCGTCCTGTTTTCGCGATCCATAACCGCGGCCTGCCGCTTCATCAACACCGCACATCCAGCAAGTATTGCGCCCCATCTGGAGAACGCTATGGCATATTCCAGTATTGGCATACGATAACGCAGAAACAACGCACATGGACGACTTCTCGGTAGTTTCTTTGGTGGTAACTGTTATAGGCACGGTAGCGACAGTAATCGGTGCGCGCTACGCCGTGCTGCAGTATCGTCATCAACGAGAAACCAGTTCACAGCCCGTCACGCCGAGTAATGACAATCCAAGAACGGAAGGTTGCAGTATTTCTAAGACGGCCGAGTTCGTAGTGACAAATGAAGTCAGGACGGCGTTCAAGATTCACCCTCCCTCCTTAATTCGTAGTCTGTTTCCGGGTCCGGAAGAGGGGTTTGGCGGGTTCACGGTGAGAAATTTCGACTGGGATGGGGCTTCAAGAATAATTCGACCGTGCGATGTTCACCTCGGTTACGACACATGGGACGTCCTGCGAGGCTCTCATCTTGAAAGTTTTGAACTTTCTGAAGAATCTCGGCCAACGATGTACTCAGTACAGTTGGTCGGCGGAGTCTTTTTTGGCAATGGGAAGACTGTAGCTTTTAGGCCGACCTACAAGCCCCACGAGATCCTTCCCATTGAGTTGGATCCGTACTCACCGGACGGCTTCGGCGTAACGAGAGACCGAAAAGTCCTCGCCGCACTCCTCGGGGACGAATCAAAAGTTGCCGTTATTTGCAGCGACTATATAGGAACTTTTCAACTGAGCTTTGTCGATACAGAGCTGGCCGATGGAGTGCATTCGGAAAGGGCTGTTTACTTTAGCCCCTTCCAAGGGAAGGATCGAAGCTTTTACGTTGTACAGCAACAATCGAGCATGGAGGAATATCCTCCGCAAGCAATAACACGACATGACTTCGAGTCTCGAAAGAAGACCGGAAGCATTAGGGTGTGCGGCCTTCAAAACATTGCCCTATCTCCAGATGGGCTTACTCTAGTGGCAATTTGCACAAACCGGCTTGTTAGGCTTTGCGCTATAAACCTAGAAATACTCGATGAGATTCCTCTAGCCGCTCCACGAGAACATGAAAAATATGCATTACCACCGGCACAGTTTAGCCCTTGCGGAACCTATCTTGCACTCAGCTACAGCATAACTGGTGATGTAGAGATTCGCGATGCGTTGACTCTGGAATTGAAGCTGAGCATTGCAAGCCATGGGATACCTGCTGCGCCGCTTGAGTGGAGTTCAGATGGGAGATTTCTAGCGGGTGGATTTAGGCGGCGCATCGACGGAAAGCCTCAACTTCATATTTGGTCGATTCCTGAGACCGAGTGCCTAGCTATCATTGACGATATCCGATTCTTCTCGCCAACGAGGCCACATTGTTATAGCCCGAAAACCTTTTATTGGAATGCATCTAAGGCGGAACTCCTGCTCTTACTGCAGAATGGCAGGATACAACGCTTGGAATACCGCCTCAATGAGTAGGTGTCTGCGCCGGTCCTAGCCTGATCAGGACCATATCGCGCGGCGCGCGTGCGACCGCGCGGCTAGGGAATATCTGAACAACGCCGCGTAGTGCGAAGCCAGACATTCCAATCAGCATGAAACAGGCGACTTCGCCCCTGTTCGACGCATCAAAGCCTTGTTTGCGGGCTCTGGCACTGCATCGCACGCGGAATTTGCGTGCGCCGGACGGATTTCGCCCCCTGCGGCATCAGTTGCCGCGTAAGCGGTAAGCATCCGGCGTT
>JAGRFY010000002.1 GCA_020445765.1 Rhodocyclaceae bacterium
CGTGCGCCGGTGCTCAGGCCCGGCGTCGGGTAGAACAAGGCGCGCAAGTGGGCAAGGCGTTCGAGCGGGTGATAGTTGCCGTTGGAATCGCGGTGGCAGTCGGTCCATTCATTGTCGCCGGGGGTGTAGATGAATGGCATGTCGAACTGCTGGAACTGGTCGAATCGACGCTGTAGCAACTCGTCGTCGCAGCGCTCGCCGCCGGCCTTGATATCGCCGGTGTGGAGCACGAATCCGACCTGTCGCTGGGCATTGATGTCCGTGATGACCCGGTCGAACTGCTGCTCACGGTCGACACCGTAGGGCGCGTCGCCGATCAGCGCGAACGAGGCGTGGTGGCCGCGCAGGGCATCGGCGCGGCGGCCGTCCTCACTTCGGTCCGGGTCGGCGAATGCGGGGGTGGTCGCCGCGGCCAGCAGGATGGCGCACAAGGTAGCCCGAACCGGGCATCGAGTCGATGAGGTCACTTTGATGGTCTCCAAGGGAAGCGGGTGAGGGGCCCGGGGGCCGCTGGCCGGGCACTCTAGAGACCAAGTGTTGTGGTTTCGTGTCGCATTGCCGCGGGCGCGGGTGCTCCGACGCGGCAACGGCGGGGGCGAACGCCGGACGCGGCCGGCGTGTGCCGCGGCTAGCTGGGCCGAGCGCGGCCGGCCCTGCGCCAGGGCGGGCCGTCGTCGAGCACCGCCGCGATCTCCGGCAACACCTGTAGCCGCACCTGCGCAGCCATCGCCGCGTGCCAGCCGGCGACGTAGGATGCCGCACGCAGCAGCGACGGGTTGTCACCGGCCCATTGCAGCATGCGCTGGTTGCCCACCTCGATATCGTTGAGGTAGCCGAGGTGTTCCTGTGCGCGAGCGAGCTTGGCAATGAATCGCTTGACCGGCTTGCGCGGAAACAGCGGCGAGAAGAACTCGATTGCGTAACGCAGCTTCTTCAGGCTGATGCGCAGGGCGTGCAGCTCGGCGATGTCTCCGTCCCGCGCCTTGCGCCAGCGCTTGCGTGCACGCTTGCGCAGGAAGTCGAGCTGCAGCCGGGCGAAGGCCGCGAGATCGGCGGACGCGTCGAGCGGGTTGGCCTCGAGCTTGGCCAGTTCAGCGGCGAAGCTGAGCATCCGACGCCCCTGTTCTGTCCCGTCCATGTTCGCGCGAACATGTTCGCGAGCGCGGTTGCGCGCCGCGACCACGGCCTCGTTGAGTTCCTGGACCTGGGCGGGGCACAATGGATCGGCGAGGATCGGCACGATCAATTCCTCGTGCAGGACATCGATGTCGCGGGCCTCGCCCAATTCGTCGGCGGCGTTCGAGAACTCGGTCGACCAGCGTGCGACCCAGTCCGCTGGCAGTGCCGGCTCGAAAAGCTTCAGCGCGGATCGCAGTCGGCGCAATGACACCCGGATCTGATGCACGAACTCCGGTGCGTGGTCGACGGCCGCCCCGTCGGCGTTGGCCTGCCATTGGTCGAGACAATCTTCGGCGATCCGGCGGAATGCGCCGAGCGGCGAGTCGCCGGCGCCAAGGGGCGAGGGCCCGGCCCGCTGCGGCTTCTGCTTGGCGTCGTGGAACAGGCGCAATCCGCGGGCGGCCTTGCTTTCGTTGATCGGCCGCAGCGCGACGTCGTGGGCGAGGGTTGCCGCCAACTGGAGCAGGTCCGGCGCGTGTCCGCGCTCGAGTTCCAGCTCGATCTCGCAGATTGGCGTCGTGCGTCCGCCGGCCGTGATCGTGCCGTGGTCGATCATCACCAGCACCGACGCTTCTGCGTGCGGACTGCAGCGGAAGGTCTCGCGTCGGAACTCGGTGACGAAGATCGGCTCGAGCGCGTCAGCGTGGGCGTCGAGCAGCCGGCGGATTCGTGCGTCGTCGACCGCCGCGAAATCGAACTCGCCACGATACGCCTGCTCCCACTCGGGGCGGACGCTGAGGCCGCTGGACGAGCGGGCGTCGCCCTTGACGGTCTGCAGCAGACGCCGGCCCTGCTTGCGGGTGCGCACCGAGACCCGTTCGGCCGCGAGCCGCTGGTCCGGCGTGTCGAAGTAGGTGCTGATCAGCGTGGCCGTTCGGGCGGCCCGTTCGGCATCGGTGATCAGCGGATGCCGCTTGAGCGCGCGCAGCGCCGACGCGGAAAGACCGAGTTTGAGTTCGACCTCTGTGCCCATGGCTTCTTCTTGTGCATGCTGCGGTGGCGACAGGCCACGCGCCGTTTATGGGCACTATTTTAGTGCAATGCCGCGTTCATTGATTCAATCGTGCCGAAAAAAAGAAAAAGTGACAAAAATATTGCGTCATTAAAATGTAATGAATAGTCGACGGCAAGATCCGGGTGTGGTGGTCGTTTCGCGTCGGAATCCGATCTGCGACGGCATGGTTCGACGAAGCCTCGGACGATTTCACCCGCTTGTCACATCGCCGGCTCACGATGGCGCAGCCTGGCGTCACGATCGGGCATTTCCATCAATCGCTCAGGAAAGGCCGTGAACGAATTCCTCAGACAACTCGCGATTCAGCGCGAGGACGACCACCGCTTCTACCACCACAGTCGCGTCAACCAGACCCTGCACCTGCTGAGCGCCATCAGTTTCCTGTGGGCCTACGCCATGCTGTTCAGCGATCCGGCCGGTGCGGCCCTGGTGGGATGGCTGGTGTCGATGGTGAGCCGTCAGTCAGGCCACTTCTTCTTCGAGCCTCAGGGCTTCGATACCGTCAACGGGGTCTCGCACGAGTACAAGGAGTCGGTCAAGGTCGGCTACAACCTGCGTCGCAAGGTCGTGCTGATGGCGATCTGGCTCGCCGTACCGCCTTTGCTCTATGTCGCACCGGATCTGCCGGGGCTCCCCGTGGCACGGGATTCTTCGACCGACTTCGCGGGACAGGTCGGCATCGCCTGGCTCACCCTCGGTGTGCTGGGGCTGCTCTACCGCACGGTTCAACTGTTTTTCGTGCGCGACGTGATGACGGGGCTGGTCTGGATGACCAAGATCCTGACCGATCCGATCAATGACATCCGTCTGTACTATCGATCGCCGTTTCACCTGCTCCGCGGCGAACTGATCGACCCGGGCCGGCCCGCGGCAGGCTGACGATGTCGCGTTCGAGTGCCGCATCCGGGGACGGTGTGCAGTCGCGGCGAGGCGTTTTCCCGAGCGCGGACGATCTCAATTTTCTGCTGACCAATTGCATCCCGCGGGCCGCGGCGACGCACCTGATGGGGTGGTATTCGCGCGTCGAGAGCCGTCTCTTGTGCCGCCTGTCGCTGGCGGTCTGGCGGATGTTTGCCGATCTCGATCTGTCGGACGCCGAAACCCGCGAGTTCGACAGCGTCCACGCCTGCTTCACGCGTCGGCTCAGGCCCGGTGCGCGGCCTGTGGACCAACGGCCGGACATTCTGGTGAGCCCATGCGACGGCATCGTTGGTGCCTGTGGTCCGGTATGCGGCACCCGGGTGTATCAGGCCAAGGGCTTTCCGTACGAACTCGCGGACCTGCTCGGCGAGGCGGGCGATGCCGAGCGCTTCGTCGACGGCTGCTTCGTCACATTGAGGCTGACGTCGGCGATGTACCACCGCTTTCATGCGCCCGCCGATGCCCGGGTCAGACAGATCCGCTATATCTCGGGCGACACCTGGAACGTGAATCCGATCGCGCTGGCGCGCATCGAGCGATTGTTCTGCCGCAACGAGCGCGCGGTGATCGAGCTCGCGCTGGCCGATGGCGACTGGCCGATCCTGCTGGTGCCGGTCGCCGCCATTCTGGTGGCGAGCATCAGGCTGCACTGCGCCGATGTTCGATTCCATCTGCGCTATCGCGGGCCAAACCTGATCCCGGCAGATTCCGTCGTCGCACGTGGGCAGGAAATGGGGTGGTTCGAGCACGGCTCGACGATTCTACTGTTCCTGCCGCCAGGATTTCGCTGCTTCGAAGGTATCGTCCCGGGATACCGGATACGCATGGGCGAGCCGCTGGCCTGCCTTCCTCGGTCGTAAGGTGCGAGTGTTCCGGTCCGCAGACCGGCGCCGTTGCCGGCTGCCGGCGCGCGTGCCGGCCGTGGCTCCGTGCGAACACGGCCTGTTCAGCGGCGAAGATGCGCGCTGTCAGCGTGCTGTCACATGAATTTGGCCAAATGCGTCCGACCGATCCATCGGCGCGAGCGCTTGGTCGGCACGTCGGCTTTGCGACGGCGTTGCCCGACTTGGTTCGCGTGTTCCCGTTTGTGCGATTGAAAGGAGCAATTCATGCGAAAGCATCTTGGCGCATTCACCTTGACCTGCCTGGCTGCCACGCCGGCCATGGCGCAGTCGAACGTGACCCTCTACGGCGTTGCCGACGTCGGCATCGGCTATGGCAAGGCGGGTGATACGACCTTCACCGGCGTGGTCAATGGCGTGCTGTCGGGGCCGCGCATCGGATTCAAGGGTTCGGAAGACCTCGGCAACGGTCTCAAGGCGGTCTTTCAGCTCGAGCAGGGCTACAGCGTCGGCACCGGCGCACCGAGCAGCACCAGCCGTCAGTTTCACCGGCAATCCTGGGCGGGCCTGAAAGGCGGATTCGGCATGATCGGGCTCGGCCGTCAGTACGCGCCCGGCTACAACTTTACCAGTCGGCTCTCGGCGGCCGTGCCCGGCAGTGTCTTCAACTCGCAGTCGATCCTGGCCAATTCGATTTCCGGTGCGTCGATTCACCCGAATTCCGATGCGCGCTGGAACAATTCGATCAGGTATGCATTTGGCGGCAAGTCGGGTATGGCTGCCGAGGTGATCTATTCGTTCCAGGATACCCAGAGCGGGGACGATCGGACCGATGACGACAGGTTCGGTGTCGGTGTCGGATATTTCGGCGGCAGCTTCGGCGCTGGTGTCGTCTATCACCGTGCCAAGCGCGCCAACGACAATCTGGACGAGATCTATCTCGGCGGCAGCGTCGATCTTGGCGTCGCGACCCTATTTGTGAGTTATCAGACTGCCAAGGAAGACGACGTCGTCGACGCCGCGGTCGCCTACCTCGGCGTGTCCGCCAAGCTGGGCAACGGCAATGTTCATCTCGATGTCGGCAAACTGAGCGACGACGAGAACGACGACAACGATTCGACCTCGGTCTCGGTCGGCTATACCCACGGCCTGTCGAAGCGAACGACGCTGTACGCCATGGTCAATCGTACGACCAACGACGACAACGCCGATCGCAGCGTGCTCGCGGAAGAGGACGGCGAGGGATCGACCGCGGTGGGATTCGGCATGCGCCACAAGTTCTGAGGGTCCTCTCAAGGTGTCCGCTTTGGCAGGCGCAGTGCGCCTGCCATTTTTTTCGTGCAGCCGTCGCTGTCGCCGTCGCTGAGCTCACCGCACCGGGCTGGTGCCGACGTCGTCATTCAACCGTCCGATTCGAGTCACGGGTCTGTCATCGCCCGGGACTAAGTTTCCGGTTGATCGAACGACAGCAGGAGAAATCGGCATGGTACGGCTCGTTGGACCCGTGGTTACCGGCCTGGCTTTGGCCTTGGCCTCGAGCGCGCAGGCGGTGCAGTGCAAAGGAAGCGTCGTGGTTGGCGACATCGATTCGGGCGTGGTCGAGCGCAGCATCGACGGCGCCTGCATCGGCGACCTGATCGGCAGCGACCGCGACTGGCGCAGTCACGGCGAATTCGTCAGCCGTGTCGCCCGCGACAGTCGGACCTGGGTGAGGCAGCGCTACCTGAGCGCGGCCGAGCGTGCACGACTGCTGTCGGCCGCGGGGCGATCGCGCGTCGGCAAGACCATCGACGTACGCATCCTCGCCTTCGGCGACTTTCACGGCAATCTGCGTCCCACCGGTACCCGCACCGTTGACGGCGTACTGTTCGATCGCGGCGGCGCCGAGTATCTGTCGGCGCTGGTCAAGCAGGAACTTGCGGCACACCCGAACAGCATTCTGGTGCATGCGGGCGACCTGATCGGCGCATCGCCACTGCTGTCGGCCCTGTTCCACGACGAACCGACGGTCGAGGCGATGAATGAAATGGGTCTCGTCCTGAACGCCGTCGGCAACCACGAATTCGACGAAGGTCGCGACGAACTGCTGCGCATGCAGTTCGGCAGCCAGACCGGTGGCGACGGTTGCCACCCGATCGACGGATGCACCGACGGCGACGGCTATGACGGCGCGAGCTTCGATTTCCTGGCGGCCAATGTCGTCGACGACACCAGCGGCAAGACGCTGTTCCCAGCCTATCGGGTGGTCGACTTCGACGGCGTCCGGGTGGCTTTCATCGGCATGACGCTGAAGGGTACACCGAGCATCGTCACGCCTTCGGGCGTCGCCGGGCTGCGCTTCCTCGACGAGGCCGAAACCGTCAATGCGCTGGTTCCGGAACTGCGCCGCGCCGGTGTCGAGAGCATCGTCGTCGTCGTCCATGAAGGTGGCTTCGCCAGCGGCGGCATCAATGCCTGCGACGAGGCCTCCGGGGCGATTGTCGACATCGTCGGTCGCCTGGACGATGCCGTCGACGCGGTGATCACCGGCCATACGCATCAGGCCTACGTGTGCAGCATGCCGAATCGGAACGGGCGCGAGATCCTGGTGACCGCAGGCTCGCCTTTCGGTCGATTCCTGACCGACATCCGCTTGACGATCGACCGCCGTACACGTGACGTCGTTGCGACCGCCGCGACCAATGCCGAGCTGCTGTTCGAACGGGGCGCGGCGGCGACCGATCCGGCCATCACCGCCCTGATCGGCAAATACGACACCTTCGCGGCGCCGCTCGAGAACCGCCTGATCGGCAGCCATACCGATACCCTCAGCCGCAGCAGCAACGCGGCCGGCGAATCACTGCTGGGGGACGTCATCGCAGATGCCCAACTCTTCGCCACGCGGGATGCCGGGTTCGGCGACGCTGTCGTCGCACTGATGAATCCTGGTGGCATCCGGGCCGATTTCGCATTTGCCCAGACCGGCGCCGAGGGCGACGGCAACATCACCTACGGCGAAGCATTCACGGTGCAGCCGTTCGGCAACTCGCTGGTGACGATGACGCTGACCGGCGCGCAGATCGAGACCTTGCTCGAACAGCAATTTGTCGGCTGCAGCAACGGGCAGCCGTTCGACCGGGTACTGCAGGTATCTGCCGGGTTCACCTATACCTGGAATGCCGTGGGGCCGGCCTGCGACAAGATCGCGCCGTCGAGCATCATGCTCGACGGTGTCGTCGTGCGCGCGGACGCGGACTACCGGGTCACCGTCAACAGCTTCCTGGCCGACGGCGGCGACAACTTCACGGTCTTGCGCGAGGGGCTGGCGCGCACTGGTGGCGCCCAGGATGTGGACGCGCTCGAATCCTATTTGTCGGTTTTCGGAACGGTCGATCCGGCCGCCTATCCGCAGGCACTCGAGCGCATCGGACGGCAGAACTGATCGGATGCGATCGCCGGTAATGGCTTGCGTCGGGTCGATCGCTAGACGTTGCCGGTGGCGTCGATCGGGTCGGATCGCCGAAGCCGAACTGCTCTATCGGATCGCGGCGTGCCAGCGAATGGGGCGATTCACGCGGCAAGCCCGCGTGTCCGCGTGACCGGCCCGACGTAGCGCCCGCGCGCCGCGAGCATATGGGCGCGCTCTTCGAGGGCCAGGGAGAAGTTGCCATAGCGGCGGTCGAGGCTGACCTCGTCTCCGAGCCAGTCCGGGCGCACGATGGCTTGGTGTTCGTGCCCGAGTTCGAGCTCGGCGATGACGAGTCCGCGATGGACGCCATCGAAGACGTCGACCTCGAAGCATTGGCCGTGCGCGACCACCTGGAAGCGCGTCTTGCGGACGATCCGATGATCACAGTGATTGGCCAGCATGGCACGAGCGTCGTCGATCGGTATCGAATATTCGAACTCATCGCGCCGAAGCCCCTGCAATGGCGACTTGAGCGTCAGCAAGGCCGCCTGACGGTCTTCCAGGATGCGCACGCGCACCGTCATGTGGCCGTTTTCCTTGACCGCGTAGCCTTGCACGATGCGTTCGCCGGCCAGGCCGGCAACGACGCCGGCATCGCGGACAAGGAACTTCCGTTCGATCTCGATGGCCATGCTCAACTCTCCGGTTTGCGACCGGATTATAGCGGCCTGTTGCATTGCAGCAAAGCAATCTTTTCGCGGGACCGAGGCTGGATGCCGTCCGCATGGTGCCCGGATGCGCTGGCGTCCGGCGCCGCCCGGTGCCGTAGAAAAACCGTCATGAAGCGTTGCTAGGCTCGATGCCCCTACTGAAGAACTCGAGTAAAGACGATGAAGACTGGCTTCACAGCGGGCGCGCTCGTGCTTGCGCTCTCGACCGTATCCACCGCCACGCTGGCCGACAATGGCTTCTCGGCCAGACTGCTGGGCACCTATCGCACCGGTCTGGCCGACATCGACGAAGGCGTGTCGTCGGGCGAGACGGTCGCACTGCGGGGCTCGCGGATGTATGTCACCAACGCCGACGACGTCTCGCTCGACATCGTCGACGTCGCCGACCCGGCGGCGCCGCGGCTGATTCGTCGCGTTCCGCTGGCAGCCTACGGTTCGAGTGCCAACAGTGTGGACGTATCGGACCGCAACGTCATCGCCGTGGCGCTCGCCGCGGCGAAGCGCACCGATCCCGGCACCGTGGTGCTGCTGACGCCGGCCGGCCATATCAGGCGAACGGTCGAGGTCGGCTCGAATCCGGACATGGTGGTGTTCACCCGCGGCGGCGATCGGCTGCTGGTGGCCAACGAGGGCGAGCCGGACTGCTATGGCAACGGCTGCACCGATCCGGAAGGCTCGGTCAGCGTCGTCGAAATGCAGCCGATCGGAAGGCGTCCGGAAGTGCACACCATCGGTTTCGACGGTGTCCCGATGCCGTCGGGCGTGCGCATCTTCGGGCCGGGTGCCAGCGTGGCGCAGGACCTCGAGCCGGAGTACATCGCGGTCAGCGACGATGGCGATACCGCGTGGGTCAGCCTGCAGGAGAACAATGCCGTGGCGACCCTCGACCTGCGCACGCTGACGGTGGCAAACGTGACCGCGCTCGGCGTCAAGGATCATGGCGTCGTCGGCCAGGGGCTGGACCCCAGCGACCGCGATGGTGCCATCGACATCCGGCCGTGGCGCCACGTGTTCGGCATGTACATGCCGGACGCGATCGCCCAGTTCCAGGTCGACGGCGAGACCTACCTGGTGACCGCCAACGAGGGCGATGCACGCGACTACGACGGCTTCGAGGAAGAGCAGCGGGCACGCAGCCTGGCAGGCGACCATCCGAGTCTGGCGGGCATCGTCGGCGTCGACGACAACGCCGCGCTGGGGCGACTGACGGTCACCAACGCGCCGCCCGACGGTGACTTCGACCACCTGTATGCCTTCGGTGCGCGCTCGGTGTCGATCTGGCATGCCGCGAGCGGTGGCCAGATCTGGGACTCCGGCGATGAGATCGAACGGCTGACCGCCCAGGTGCTGCCGGACTTCTTCAATTCGAACAATGACGAGAACGAGGCCGAGGGGCGTTCGGACAACAAGGGTCCGGAGCCCGAGGGCGTCGCGGTCGGGCGCATCCACGGGCGCAGCTTCGCCTTCGTCGGCCTCGAGCGGATCGGCGGCGTCGTCGTCTATGACGTGAGCTCGCCCCACGCGCCGCAACTGGTGGACTACCTCGTGACCCGCGACTTTTCACGAGACGTGGCGGAATCGGACTCCGGGCCGGAGATCCTGCGCTTCATTGAAGCGCGGCGCAGCCCGACGGGGCGCCCGCTGCTGGTGGTGGCCAACGAAATCACCGGCACGGTCAATCTTTGGGCTTTGGGCGACTGACGAGCCGGGCGGGGCGGTCAGCGGCAGGCGGCCGCCGCCCGCAACGGCGATCGGTCCGGGATCGCCACCGATGACGATGGGCGCTCAGGTCGCGTGTCGGCCGACGCCACCCGGCGCCAGGATATCGACCAGGGCCGACACGTTTGGCGAGCATGCGCCGCGACGCCAGATCAGCACCGTGTCGGCGACGTCGAGGCCGGCTGGCAGCGGCTCGGTGCGCAACCGGTGGTGCTCGGGGAAGGTCGTCAGCACGCTGCGTGGCAGCAGGGCGACGCCCATGCCGACGATGACGCAGCCGAGCATCGCGTGGTAGGACGACAGCTCGATGGTATGGGCCGGCATCTGACCGCCGTCGGCATACCATTGCTCGAGACGGCGCCGATGGGGGCAGCCGTTCTCGAATGCGATCATCGTCGCCGGCGGATGGCCGCGATCGATCGGCGGGTGGTCGTGTGCCGCCACCAGTACCAGTTCTTCCTCGAAGACCTTGAGCTTGTCGAAGGGTTCGTCGGCGACCGGTTCGGCGACCAGTGCGGCTTCGATTTCTCCATTCAGCACGGCGCGGGCCAGTTGCTGGGGATTGCCGGTACGCAGCTGGAGGTCGACGCCGGGGTGGCGCCGGTGATATTCGATCAGTGGTTCGGGCAGCCGAACTGCCGCGGTGCTCTCCATCGATCCGAGCAGGAATACGCCACGAGGTTGCGGGTCACGGACCGCCTCGCGCGCTTCGTCGGCGAGTGCCAGCAGGCGTTCGGCGTAATCGAGCATGGTCTGGCCGGCGGCGGTCAGGTGCAGGCGCTTGCCGTCACGTTCGAACAGCGCCACACCGAGTTCATCCTCGAACTGGCGGATGCGTGTGGTGACGTTGGATTGCACGCGATGCAGTCGGTTGGCCGCCTTGGTGATGCCGCCTTCGCGCACGACGGCCTGGAAGATCTTCAGCTGCGTCAGATCCATGTATCTCTCCGCAAGATCAAGTGCATCTTCATTATTCATTTTACGAAATGATTTGACGCGCGGACACTGATTGCACGGTCAACAGCGACGGAGGAAACGAAATGAACGCCGATCAGATTCGCAGCCTGCAGCAATCGTGGGCGCTGGTGGCGCCGAATGGTGAGGCGGCCATCGCCAGCTTCTATCAGCGTCTGTTCGAGATCGATCCGAGCACTCGCCGGTTGTTTCGCTCGGTCGACATGTCGCGGCAGCACAGTCGTCTGGTGCAGGCGCTGGCCGCTACCATCGACGGCCTCGACCGGCCCGGGCAATTGCTGCCGATGCTGGAACAACTGGGCCGGCGCCACGCAGGCTACGGCGTCTGCGACGGACACTTCGACTCGGTCGGCCAAGCCTTGTTGTGGACCTTGGAACAGGGGCTGGGCGAGGCATGGACGGCGGCGCTCGAGGCTGCCTGGGTCGACGCCTACGGGCTGATTTCGGGCGTCATGCGGGGCGCGATGGCGGATCAGCGCGCGTCGAGCGGGTCCACGGCCTTCGGTGCCCGCCCGCTCGAAACCGCAATGACCGTGAATGGAGGCGCGTAATGAAGATCGCCGTATTCGGAACCGGTGGGCTGGGTGGCTACTTCGGCGCACGACTGCTGCAGGCGGGGCACGAGGTTTCGTTCATCGCCCGTGGTGCGCAGCTCGCGGCCCTGAACCGTGATGGACTGCGGGTCGAGAGCGCGCTCGGCGATCTGCACCTCATCCCGGTGCGGGCGACCGACGACCCCGCCGAGATCGGCCCGGTGGATGCCGTGCTGTTCATGGTCAAGCTCTACGATACCGCGGCCGCGGCGGCTGCGCTGGCGCCGTTGCTCGGCGCCGGGACCGTGGTGGTGTCGTTCCAGAACGGCGTCGATGGCTGGCAGCGCATCGGTGAGGCGGTGGGCCAGGGCCGGGTACTCGGGGGCGTTGCCTACATCTTTTCGGAGGTGCTGGCGCCGGGCGTGATCCGTCACAGCGGCGAACTCGCCCGGCTGCTCTTCGGCGAATTCGACGGGCGCCATACGCCCGGTGCCGAACGCTTGGCGCGTGCTTTCGCCGATGCCGAGGTCGATGCCCATCTGGTCGAGGACATTCTGGTGAGGATCTGGGAGAAGTTCGTGCTGCTGTCGGCGATCAGCGGGGTCACCGCGCTCACGCGCCTGCCGATCGGGCAGGTGCTGGCGGACGGGCCGTGCGCGTCGCTGTTCCGCGACGCGCTGGGCGAGACCGCAGCGGTCGGTCGCGCCCGTTGTCCGGCGCTGGCGGCCGACATCGCGGAGCGCCAGTTTGCCTTCGCGCAATCGCTGCCCTTCGGCATGCGCGCGTCGATGCTGAACGATCTGACACGGGGCCGGCGCCTCGAACTCGAGGACCTGAGCGGCGCGGTGGTGCGGCTTGGCTCCGAACTCGGCCTGGCGACGCCGGTACATGGCGCCATCTACCGTGCCCTGCATCCGCTCATCGACGGCTCGCCTCGTGGCGAGCCGGAGCGCCCGGACGCAGCCGGGCGCTAGCGCGGATCAATGCCCGGTCAGCGGCTGCGGGCTGCCGAGCTGGAAGCCCTGGCCCAGCTCGATGTCGAACTCGGTGAGCGCAGTGAGCACGGCATCGGACTCGATGTGCTCGGCAAGGCAGCAGATGCCCAGCTCGCGGGCCAGCGCCGCGATGCTGCGCACCATCGCGCGGTCGCGGTCGCTGTCGAGCATGTTGGTGACGAACTCGCCTTCGATCTTCAGGTAGTCCACCGGGAAGCGCTTGAGGTAGTGGAACGACGAGAAGCCGGACCCGAAATCGTCGATCGCCAGGCGGAAGCCTTCGTCGGTCAGCCGCGAAATGTAGTGGTCGAGGACCTCGGGATGTCGAATCGTCTCGCGTTCGGTGATCTCGAACACGATGCGCCGGGAGTCGATGCCGATGTCCTTGACGATGCGGCGAATCTCCGGGATGAATTCCTCCAGCACCAGGGCGCGCGGCGACGAGTTCAGGAAAATGTTGCCGGTAAAGCCGGAGTCGGCAAGTTGCCTGAGGGCCTTGCGGATCACGATCAGGTCGATGCGATACATCACACCCATGCGCTCGGCCAGGGGAACGAAATCCTCGGCGCCCAGCACGCCGTTGGCGCGCGGCAGGCGGCTCAGCACCTCGTAGGCGACCACTTCACCGTCGGCCAGTCGCACGATCGGCTGGAAGTACGGCACGAAACTCCTGGCCTCGATCGCATCGAACAGTTGCAGCGTGCGCTCGCCGGCGGTGCGGAAGGTGTCCGCGAGGTCGTCGGTACTCGGTACCCGGAGTTGGCCCTTGGATTCGGCCTTGGCCTTGTAGAGCATGTTGTCGGCCAGCAGGAAGAGGTCCTTGGCGTCGCGCGCATGCTCCGGAAAGGCGGCCAGACCGATCGTGAAACCGGACTTGACGATGCTGTTGTCGGGCGCCATCAGATCGAGCCGGGAGCCGGCCGCGAGCATCCGCTCGGCGACCCGGCTGCCTTCGGAAATGGTCGCGCTCGGCAGCAAGGCGATGAACTCGTCGCCGCCGTAGCGGGCGACGATGTCGTCCGGTCGTACCGACTGGCGCAGGGCCTTGGCCACCGCCTGCAGGAAACTGTCGCCGAAGGCATGGCCATGGCCGTCGTTGATGGACTTGAAGTTGTCCACGTCCACCAGCAGCACGACGAAGCGGGTTTCGCGCCGTGCCGCCCGCGCGATCTCGTTTTCCAGCAATTCCCAGAAGATGCGCTGGTTGTAGAGCTTGGTCAGCGGATCGCGGGTGGCGAAGTATTCGAGCTCGCTGGTGTAGCGGTGGATTGCCTTGACCGAGCCGACCACGTTGAGCAGGGTGGACAGCACTGAATCGATCACCAGCAGCCGCGCCGGATCCTCGGCCGGATCGGGCTGCAGGCCGATGCCGACGATGCCGCCGATCTTTGGTGCATTGATCACCAGCGATTTGGTCTGAAGCTCGGTTCGCGCGTCGTCGGGGTCGAGCGTCGCGGCGGGATCGGCCACGTTGTGGCGGATGCTGCAGCCGGTGGTGCTGTGGTCCAGCGTTGCATGCAACAGGTTGCGGCGCAGTGCCTGTTCGAAACTGGCGGTCAGCTCCGGGCCCGGGCGCTTGAGCCAGAACACTTCGATCTCGTAGTCCTGGGGCCCGGTCTTGAAGATCGAGAACAAGGCATAGGTCGGCAGGATGGTATTGATCTCGGACAGCAGGCTGGTGACGTAGTCGCGCCAGTCGCGCACGACTTCCGAAGTGATGATGAATTTCTCGAGCAGCCGGATCTCGAATTCGAGCATGTCGCGATCGACCGCGACGCCCCGCAGCCGGTCGGTCAGCCGCGAAATCTGCTCGCCGATCGGCGCGAATTCGGTGAACGCCAGCATTGGCGGTCGGGCGGCCAGATGCTTGAGATCCGAGACCGAGTTGATCGCTTCGATGTCGCGGGACAGGGCGGCGATCGAGTGGCTCAGGCGGCGCGAGATATAGACCACCATCAACAGCACGGCGACCGCGGTAATCGGAATCGCCGGCAGCCCGGCGACCGTGAAGCGCTCCCGATGGGCCGCGATCAGCGGGCCGATCGATTGCGCCACCGAAACCGCCCCGAGCACTGCGCCGGGGGTCGCGTTGGTGTGGCATTTCAGGCAGGGTGTGTCGGCGATCAGCGGCATCACGAACCGCACTTCGCCGTCGTCATGCTGCTGGACCGGCCGCGCGCTGCGCACGGCCTGCAGGATCGACGGATCGGGCGGGGCCTGTTCGATCTCGCCATAGAGCGCGCTGACGAAAGGCGAGCGGTAGATCTCGATGCGCGCCGGGCTGCCGTCGGCGGCATGGCTCAGCGAGGCCAGGAACGCCTCGAGCTGTTGCCGGTTCCAGCCGGTGCGCATAAGCTGGAACATGCCATTGAAGCTCACCCGCGCGAGCAGTTGGGCGTCAGCGACTGCATCCTCCCGCAGGCTTCGTTCGTAGGCTTCGGAGAACGTGTAGTAGCCGAGCGCGAAGAGGCCTGCCGCCAGCAAGGTCGATGTGATTAGGAGGAGTCCGCGGACGGTTCGGGTCATGGGCAGGCAGCAATCCGTTCTGACCGGCCGGCGCGATGCGAATAGCGCACGCAAGCTGGTCCGGTTCCTGCGTCCGGATGCAATTCCCGTGCTTGCGACAGGGGCGATTCGCCATGAACTTCACAGTCAACCGCTCGACGAACCTGCTGGCGCTCGCCGTCGCGCTGCTTGCAGGCAATCCGGCGGCCGCCTTTCTGCGGCCCGCACAGATCCCGGAATCCGAGGCGCCGGCGCAACCGGCGCCGAAGCCGGCGGGCACCCAGCGGCCGATCGTCGAGCCGCAATTCGACTCCTACGACCGGGCCAACCCCGACTACGGGCGACTGCAGCGGCCTGAGGACGCGCTGCAGGGCTTCCCGCTGGACGAAAACGGCAAGGTCGATTGGGCCAGGGCCTTGCGGGACGGCGTGATCTCGCCGCGGGAGGTGTTGCAGGGCGACAAGACCTACCTGCCGCTCGATCTCGATATCGTCATGCGCAATACCAAGGGCATGCCCTACGTGCGCTTTCCGCACAAGACCCACACCGAGTGGCTGGCCTGCAGCAACTGTCATCCGGCGATCTTCGCGCAGAAGGCAGGCACTTCGCGCATCCGCATGGAAGACATCTTCCGCGGCGAATTCTGCGGCAAGTGCCATGACCGGGTCGCCTTCATCACCCACCGTGCCTGCTTTCGCTGCCACAGCGTTGCGCAACCCGGGCAGCGCATGCCGAACTGAGCGGGCAATCACTCGGAGTTGATGACCAGCGACTTGAGCCTTTCGCGGTCAAGTATGGTCACGTTGCGCCCGCTCATTTCGATCACCCGCTCGTCGATGAGCCGGCGCAGGATTCGCGAGAAGGATTCATGGGTCAGCGAGAGCAGTGACGCGACCGTACGCTTGGGCGCCGGCAACTGCACCTGCGTGACCGGGTGGCTGCGCTCCGACAATTCGCTGAGATAGGACGCGACGCGGGTGATTCCGAGCCGCGACGAGGTCGTGCAGATCGCGTCGATCAGCTTCTGTACCCGGCTCGAGACCTCCCGCAGCATGCGCCCGGAGAGTTCCTGGTCGGATTCGATCGCCTTCATCACGTGGTGGCGCTCGACGTGCACCAGCGTGCAGCGGTCGACCGCCTGTGCCCACGAGCGGTAGGAGGAGTGCATGAATATGCCGATCTCGCCGAACATCTGGCCCGAGCTGAACAGTTCGATCACCTTCTCGCGGCCGTCGGCGTCCTGCGCAAGCAGCTTGACCGAGCCACCGATCACGAAATAGAGACCGGTCGGCGCGGTGCCGCGGCGAAAGATCGTCTGGCCCCGGGAAAAGCGGGTCAGACGCGCCTCGCTGGCCAGCATGCCGATACTCGTCTCCGGCAGTCCCGCCAGAATCGGCATGCGCTCCAGCATCCTGTACAGATCGGGGCCGTTCGCCTCGGCGGCGTATCGGTCACCGGCCTGCGTTGGCCGCATTTCGTCCCCTCCCGTGCGCGCCGCGCGGCAGCCCGCTCCGATGGTTCAGTTGATCGTGTCGCCGCGGATGTGCGCGACGCCGCCGTAGCTGCCGACCCAAAGGCTGCCGTCCTCGGTCGTGGCCATCGAGAACACGGCGTTGCTGAACAGGCCGTCGCCGGTCCTCAAGATCTTGTAGCCGTTGTCCTGTTTCAGCGCGAGGCCATTGTTGGTACCGATCCAGAGTCGATTCTTGTCGTCTCGGTGCAGCATGAAGACGTGATTGCCGGGCAGCCCTTCCTTGGTCGTCACGTTGACCCAGTTGCCGTCGATGTAATGGGCCAGGCCGCCCCCCCAGGTACCGGCCCAGACGCTGCCGTCCTGGTCCACCTCGAGTGCAACGATGTAGTTCGGGTTGTAGGCCTGGTCGACGTCCTGCAGGCCCATCTCGCGCTTCTGCTGGGCGTGGTGCTGCGATGCCTTGCCCGGATCGTCCTTGAACGCGATGTCGTCTCGTACCTTCTCGTAGGGTGCGCCGATGCCGCGGGAGTGGTTCCAGTTCTCCCACTGGCCGTCGGCGAAGCGCGCCATGCCGCCTTCGGTGGCGAGCCAGATCTCGCCGTTCTTGCCTTCGGCGAGGCCATAGACCCAGTCGTTCGGCAGGCCACCGCCGGTGCTCGCGACGGTGTGCAGTTCCCACTGGCTGCGGTCGTGCAGCTTGCCACCCTTGACCCGATTGACGCCCGACCAGGTGGCAATCCAGATGTCGCCGTCGCGGGTCTCGATGACGTCATAGACGAAGGCGTCGCCGAGTCCCTGGGGGATGTTGAAGTTCTCCCAGGTGCCCTTCTCCTCGTCGAGCATCGACATGCCGCCGCCGTAGGTGCCGACGGTGAGCTTGCCCTGGATCCGCCCGACGTAGAACATGCCGTTCGAGAGCAGGCCGGTCTTGACGTCGAAGAGCTTGAAACGATCGGTCGACAACTCATAGCGGACCACGCCGCCGGAGGTGCCGACCCACATCGTGCCGCCGTCGGCATAGATCGACTTGACGTTCTTGTTGCCGACGCGGAAATGGGTGAAGCGCTCGGACGGGTTGAAGCCGACCTTGCCTTCGCTGTTGATGCCCTGGTGAGCCGCCGCTGCGGCGTCGCCAGACGCCTGGGGTGCAGCAGTCGGCGCGGGTGCACTGGCGGCGGCCGGCGCGGGTGCGGGTGCCGCCGGCTTCGGCGCCGGCGCGCTGCTCTGTCCCTGTTGCTTGCCGACGGTGTAGGCGCCGGCGATCGCAGCGCCTGCCACGATCACCGCGACCGCGAGTGTCTTGTGATCCATTACTGGGAGACTCCTGGAATTCGTTGATTCGGATTCATTGCTTCTTGCCGATGCGGGCGACACCGTGGCGGGTGCCGGCCCACACCGAGCCGTCGGGCGCCACCGCCAGTGCATAGACGTTGGCATCGAGCAGGCCGTCGGCCACCGTGACGTTCTGGAAGGTCTTGCCGTCGTAACGGCTGACGCCCCCGCTGGTGCCGAACCACAGCACGTCGTCGTGGTCCCGCGCGATCGAGTAGACGATCGTGCCGGCGAGTCCGTCCTTGACCGTGAAGCTTTCGAAATGGCTGCCGTCGAAGCGGCTGACGCCACCGCCCCAGGTGCCGATCCACACCTTCTGGCCCTGATCGACGTGCACCGCGAAGCAGTAGTTGGGGTTGTAGGTCTGCATGCCGGCGGCCATCGTCGACAGGTCATGGCGGCTGCGGGTGCCGAGGCCGGTGTTGGTGCTCGCCGGCCGGTCGTCGGCGTTCGGCGCACCGAGCCCGTCGGCATGGGTCCACGAGCGCCAGTTCTCACCGTCGTACATCGACAGCCCGCCTTCGGTGCCGAACCAGACCTTGCCCGAACCATCCACGTCGAGGCCGTAGACCCACTCGTTGATCAATTCCTTGACGTAGGTGGTGAACTCGCCGGTGTCGACATCGAAGCGGCTGGCACCGGCCCAGGTGCCGATCCACAGGTCGCCGTCCTTGCCGTTGGCGAAGGAATAAATCCAGTAGTCGGCAAGTCCGTGCATCGGGAAATAGGTCTTCCATTGCCCGTCCTTGTAGCTCGACGCGCCGCCGGCATTGGTGCCGAACCACTTGTAGCCGCGCGTGTCGGTGCCGATCGCGAAGACGTACTCGTTGGCGAGTCCGTCGTCACGGGTGAAGGTGAGCTTGGGGGTGTTGGTGGCAAGGTCGATGGCGTGGACGCCACTCGAGGTGCCGACCCACATCGTGTTGTCGGTCGGGTCGAGATGCAGCGAACGGACATAGACGTTCTGTCCGACGTTGAAGGTTTCGAGGACGACCGGCTTGTCGTCGCCGGCGCTCGCGGCGAGGCTGGTGGCGAGCAGGGCTGAAGCGGCGAGTTGTCGGAGGAATCTGGGCATGGGCATGGAAAGTCAGCGGTGCAGGGTTCTGAGATAGGCGATGACGTCCCGGATCTCCTGCCGGCGCAGGATGCCGAGGAAACCGGGCATTACGTTCTTGCCGTTTTCGATCGAGTCGATCAGCATCGTGTCGGGCTGCATCATGCGCTCGCCCTTGGCAAAGCTCGGCGCCGACGGCAGCACCGGATGACCACCGACACCGTGGCAGACCGCGCAGTTCATGTCGTAGATCTGTCGTCCGTTCATCGGATCCGCCGCCTGCGCCGCGGTTGCGGCGAGCATGGCCAGCAGCGCCATCAGGATGGCATTCTTCATCGCGTTCTCCTATTTCTTGTCCTCGCCCGCCTTGGCGTCGCCGGCCTTCTTGCTCCACAGCGCCGCCTTGTCCGGATCCGGGGCGATGCCGAGCATGCCCTTCGAGTAGGCCATCGACAGTGCGTCGATCGAACGCATGTAGCCGCTCTCGGCGCTCCGCGTCAGGATCGTTTCGGCGTCCGGCTGATCGGTCGGCGGCGCCAGTGTGCCGTTGAGCAGGCCGTCCGCCAATGCGTTCCAGGAGCGCTCGTGGCCGAGCGCCGCTGCACGCTTGAGCAGCGCGAAACCCTTTTCGACGTCCTGCTCGACACCATCGCCGCTGATCGTCATCGACGCCAGGCCGTAGATGCCGTCCGGAAAATCCTGGTCTGCCGACATCTTGTAGTAGCGGTACGCCTCGGCGTTGTATTCGCCGAGATCGAGGATGTAGGCAAGCATCGACTGGGCGTGGGCGTGGCCGGCGTCGGCGGCTCGGCGAAGCGGTTCCATCGCCGAGAACAGGTCGCCGCTGCGGAAGGCGGCCATGCCAGCCGCGAAATCGCTATCGACGTCGGCGCGGGTCGCGATCGGTGCGATGGCCAGCAGCACGGCGACGGTCAGCGACTTGAAAGCGAGAATCGGATTCTTTGCGACGGGAAAGTTCATGGTCATCCTTTTCCGGGCGGGGTGGGCAGGATCGGCGACTGTCTCAGGTCCGCAGACCCAGGGATTCGAACTCCTCGATTTTCCGGTACAGGCTCGACAGGCCGATGCCCAGCGCCTGGGCGGCCACCCGTCGGTCGCCGCCGGCCTCGTCGAGCGCCTTGAACACCAACTGCGCCTCGATCTCGCGCAGCTGGTCGCGCAAACAGCTTGCGGGAGCAATTGACGTGCCAGTGCCGCCTGCGGCGCGGCTGCCGCGGGTGATCTCGGGCGGCAGGTCGGTCATTGCGATGGCGTCGTCCTCGGCCAGGATGCAGGCGCGATTGATCACGTTCTCGAGTTGGCGCACGTTGCCCGGCCACGGGTAGCCCAGCAGCAGGCGCTCGGCATCGGCCGCCAGACCGAGCCGCTCGGTCGCGCCCGCCTGACTGCGCGCGCGCTCAAGCAGGAAATCGATCAGTCCGCGGATGTCGCCATGGCGCTCGCGCAGCGGCGGAATGTGGATGTGGAACATGCTGATGCGGAAGAACAGATCCTCGCGAAACGTCCCGTCGCCAACCATCTGCTGCAGATCCCGGTTGGTGGCCGCGATGATGCGGCAGTCCACCCGCCTGGGCTGTTCGCTGCCCACCGCGCGGATCTCCTTCTCCTCGATGGCGTGGAGCAGCTTGGTCTGCATGTGCATCGGCAGCTCGCCGACTTCGTCGAGGAACAAGGTGCCCTGGTCGGCCTGCAGGAACAGGCCCTTGCGGGCCTTGTCGGCGCCGGTGAAGGCGCCCTTGGTGTGGCCGAAGAATTCGCTTTCGAGCAGCGTCTCGGGGATCGCCGAGCAATTGACCGGCAGGAACAGATGGTCGGCCCTGCGGCTGTGTTCATGGATGTAGCGTGCGAGCACGCCCTTGCCGGTACCCGATTCGCCGGTCACCAGCACGGTGCTCTCGGTCGGCGCCACCTTGCCGGCCAGGCGTTCGACCGCCTGCATCGCCGGCGACGCGAAGCGGAAGGTCGGTGCGTCGCCCTTGGCGAACTGGCGCAACACGCGGTTCTCCTCGCGCAGGCCACGCAGCGAGGCGACCTGTTGCACGCGGTGCAGGAGTTCCTCCATGTTGGCCGGCTTGACGATGTAGTCGGACGCGCCTGCGCGCAGGGCGTCCACCGCCGTCTCCATCGACGCGAACGCGGTCACCATGATGAAGTTGGTCTCGATCCGCGACTCCTTGATCGAGCGCACCAGTTCGACGCCGTCGCCATCGGGCAACTTGATGTCGCACAGCGCGATGTCCACATCGCCGCGTACCAGCTTGGCGGCGGCTTCCTTGCAGGTTGCCGCCTGATCCACCGAATAGCCGGCACGGGTACAGGCGTCCGCGATGATTTCGCGGATGGCACGTTCATCGTCGATTACCAGCACGTGCATCGAGTGATCTCTCCTTCAAGGTGTCCGGACTGGCCTGCGGTCATGCGCGCACGGCTTCGCTTACGTTCAAGGGCAAGGTGATCCGTGCCATCGTACCGGCGCCGGGCTCGGACTCCAGCACCAGCGTGCCGCCACCGTCGAGAATCAGTTCGCGGCTCAGCGCGAGCCCCAGGCCGGAGCCCTTGCCGGCCGGCTTGGTCGTGAAATATTCGTCGAAGGCGCGACCGAGGGTCTCGGCGTCCATGCCCTTGCCGTTGTCGCGCACCTCGATCACGGCATGCCGATCGTCGGTCCGGCTGACGACGTTGATCTCGGGCGCTTCCGGATTATCTTCCATCGCGTCGGCGGCATTGATCAGCAGATTCATCAGGGTCTGGGTGATGTGGTCGGCGACGGCCCGCACGGCAGGCAGCTCGCCATCGAGATCGGTCGACAGCTCGATGCCGCGGAAACGGCGGTCGAAGGCGACGAAGTTGATCGTCGAGCGGATCAGCTGATTGAGATCCAGCAATTCGGGCGAGAGCGGCTGCGGGCGGGTGAAGTCGGCGATCTGGCGCGTGATCTGGGAAATGCGCCGGGTCTGTTCGAGGATCAGTTCGGGCTCGCAGCTGACGCCCTGGTGCTGGCAGCCGGGAACGCAGGCCGAACGGATCGAACTGGCGATGCCGCTGATTGCGGCGATCGGGTTGTTGATCTCGTGGGCGAGCTGGGACGCGAGTGAGCCGACCGCAACCATCTTCTCGCGATGGAACTGCTCCTGGCGGGCACGCTCGATGTGACGCTCCCGTTCGCGCAGGTCGCTCTGCATCTGGTTGACCGCCCGCATCAGGCTGCCGACCTCGTCGCGGCGGGTGACGTCGAGTTCCTCGCCGCGGTAGCCATTGACGATGTCGAGCGCCCGCGATTCGAGCTTGCGGATGTCCCAGGTCAGCCGGCTGAAGAAGATCGCGGTCGCGGCGCCGAGCACGATGATGCCGAGCACGGCAAATGCCAGCCCCTGCAAAGTGACCCGGTCGTAGGTGACGCGATACTCGGCGAGCAGGCGCGCCTTGCGGTCGCGTGTCGCCTGCGTGATCTGCTCGAGCTCGTTGATCAGTTCGTGCAGGGTGGTCCGCGTGACCGCCAGCACGCCGCGGCCCGGGCTGCTGACCAGATCGTTGGTCAACGCCTGCAGTTCGTGCGAAAGGATCAGGATGCGCGGGTGCTTGTCCTCCAGCGAGCGCAGCAGCGAGCGCGTCGCTTCGATCTCGATCACCGCCCCCGGGGCGGCGGCCAGTGGGTCGGTCGCGGAGAACGCGACGTTGACCGAGAGCAGCGTGCGTGCCATCGACATGTTGATCTGGACCAGCAGTTCCTCCGAGCGATGCACTCGCTCGAGGTCTTCGACCATCACCAGCAGCTTCTGGCGCTCGGCGTCGGTGAAGATGCCGACCAGCAGCGCGTAGAGCACGAAGGCGATGAAGGCGAGCACGCCCTTGACCTTCAGCGAGAGGCCTTCGTGGCGACCGTCGGTGGAAGACGCTTCGCGTTCCTCGTCCGGTCCAGCGGTGGATTCGTGCTTGCTCATGCCGTGTGCGGTGGCCGCCGGAACGGTGTTGGCGGCGGCGCACCGATGGAATGGTGCGGTATAAGTGGCGCCCGGGCAAATGCCTGCCTCGTGTCGCGCCCGGTACCGAACTGCAAGATACGCGCCCATGAACCGGGGCAGGGCGAGGACCGGCGCCGCGACCGACTCGCGGTATGAATCTTGCGCGGGTCGCCGCGGTCGTTCATCTGCAGAGGGCAATGGCCTCGATCGCCGCGCGCTCGCCCCTTCCCCGAAAAGGAGTCCCGTTCCCCATGCTCAAAAGTCTGTGTCTGTCCCTTGTCCTGCTGGTCGGCGCGGCGCCTGCACTGGCGGCGCCGGTCGATGACGCGATTGCGCTGCTCGACGCAGGCAAGTACGAGGAGGCCGCGCAACAGCTCCAGCCGCTGGCGGAGCGCGGCGACGCAATCGCTCAGCACCGGCTCGCCATTCTGTACTTCTACGGTCACGGCGTTCCCGAAGACGAGAATCGCGCGCTCGAACTGGCGCTGCGCAGCGCAGAGGCGGGCAACGTCGACGCGATGTTTCTGGTCGGCAACATCTACGTCTTCGGCCATACCGTGCCGAACGAGGCGGACGATCCGGATCTCGAGGCGGCAAAATGGTTCCACGAGGCCGCGAGTCGGGATCATGCCGAGGCCGAATACAACCTCGGGCTGCTGTTCCTCGCCGGCAAGGGCGTGATCCGCAGCCAGGAAGAGGCCATGAAGTGGATCCGGCGGGCCGCCGACCACGGCCATGCCGGCGCCCGCAACTTTCTCGGCGGCGAGGACGGTCACGCCAAGTGAGGCGCGCCGCGGCGGCACACCGTCGTCAGCGGGCGGCGGAATGGCCGCCCAGCGCATCGAGAATGTCCTGCAGCGCGTCGTCCTGATCCCATTCCCGCGCCCCCAGGTACTTGCCGACGATGCGCCCGTCGGCGGCGATGTAGTAGGTCACCGGCAGCGCAATTGCTTCGAGCTGGCGGAAGGTCTCCGAGGCACTGACCGCCACCGGTGTCGGCAGCGTGATCGCGTACTTGCGCAGGAATTCGTCCATCAGCTTCAGATCGTCGTCGACCGACAGCGCGACGACGTCGATGCCGTGTGTCTCGAGCCGCGCGGCAAGCGCCTGTAGCGCCGGCATCTCCTTGCGGCAGGGACCACACCAGGTCGCCCAGACGTTCAGCACGGTCGGCCCTTGCGGAAGTTCCGACAGCAGTTCGGGACTTCCGGTCGCGGCGCGCAGCGGCAATGGCGGGAGATGCGTCGGCGACGGTTCGGTCGGTCCGGCAATGGCCTGGGTCGCCGCGACGACGAGACCGATCAGCCACTTGCGGGCAATTGCGGGGGTCATGGCGGTGTCTCCGGCAGCGGCTTCTTGAACGAGATTGCGCCGAGCATGTCGCCGGCGCGATAGCCGGTCGCCCGATCGTGCGGGTATTCGCTGGCGAGCCTGGCGCGGGTCGCGGCAGTCATCGATGCCACCGGGCCGTGGCAGCTTACGCACAGGGTGCCGGCGACGATGGCCTTGAGATAGCGGAAATAGCGACCGGCCGGCTCGTCGACGACTTCGGCGACTTCGAGTGCCGACAGCGCCTCGCCGCGGCCCACCCGCCGTTCGAATTCGAGGAGTTGGGTCTGCTCCCAGCGATCCGCGGTTCCTAGGGACGGATTGCGTACGCGCAGGGTCACCCGCCGGACCTGGGCACCGTAGCGGCGCGACAGGGCGGAAGTCAGTTCCGGCGCGGTGTACTTGCAGACGACGATCGAACGCAGGGTTCCGCTGATGGCGTACTCGCGAGCCAGTTCTCCGGCGATCTGCTGGTGAAGTTCGTTCACCGCCGTGCGTGCCTCGTCGGTCAATTCGCCCATCTGGCTCGCGTCCGGCGCCGCCATGGCCGCAACCGCGACCCACGATGACGCGAGGGCGGCAAGCAGGGCTAAGGCAATGCGGCGAGGTGTCATGAGTGGCTTGGCGGAAGCAGGTCGGTCAGCGGATCTCCCGACCGATGATCAGATCGAGGCCGCTGCTGTTCGACCGCACCGGATCCGAAAGGATCTCGAAATCACCGGGCTGTGGCGCAGCATTGCCCGAGCGCGACACCCGTGCACCGACGACGACCTCGGGAAAGGCCGACAGTCGCATTGCCGGCGTCATCGCCATCGAATCGTCGAGCGTGAAAGCCAGCGGCAGGTCGCGCACCTGCTTGCGCAGGATCGCCAGTGGCATCCGCGGGCCCGTGGCCGCACGGGCGAAGATGAACACGGTATCGGTCGGCGCGACGCGCTCGCCGACGCCCGCCGCCAGCGATACCTGGCCGCTGAGCCCGGCTGCCGCGGCCGGCGCCGCGGCTTCCGCCGCCGCTGGCGGCGCGCCGGCGGACATCGTGGCGCGGCCGCCGAGGACCAGCTCGACCGCGGTCGCGGCGTGCGGGTCGAAGGCCTCGGAGAAGATGTCGATGTCGCCGGGCTGGGGCGTGGCGCTGCCCGAGCGCGACACCCGGGCGCCGACCTGAACCTTGCGGAAGGCCGACAGCCGTGCCGCGGGCATCATCGCCATCGAATCGTCGAGGGTGAATTCGAACGGCAGATCCCGTACCTGCTTGCGCACGATCGCGAGCGGCATGCGCGGACCATCCACCGCTCGCGCAAACACGAACACGGTATCGTCCGGTTGCAGCTGTGCCGTGATCGCGCCATCGGCACTGACCCGCCCACTGACGGCAACCGGACTGCCGGCGGCAGCCGACGCGCTGGTCGTGCCGCCGCTGGCGCCGAGGCGATTGCGTGCCTCGGCGATCGATCCGGCGACCGAGCGAGCGGTCGGCGAATCCGGTGCGACCTGCGATTCGATGCGCTGCCAGAAGTCGATTGCAGCGGCGTAGTCGCCACGCTCGAAGGCGGCCGTGCCAGCCAGGGCCAGGGCTTTGACGTTGCGCGCATCGAGTTCGAGCGCGCGCGCGATGATGCTTTCGGGCTCGCCGCTCAGCTGCCTGCCGCGAGCCATCGCCAAGGTGTCGGCATAGTCGGCCAGCAACTGGGCATCGGCCGGCAGCAAGCGCGTCAGCGTGCGGAAGGCCTCGGCCGCTTCCGGGTAGCGTCCGAGCGCATTGTAGGTGCGCGCCAGCATGACCCAGCCTTCCGCGTCGTCCGGGGTCTCGCGCAGCCGCGCAGCGAGCTTTTCGACCATCGCTTCGACCTGCTCCGCCGTCAGCGAGTGGCCTTCGCCGGCGTTCGCACGGGCGGTGACCGCCGACGGATTGAGCGCTTCCGGGCTGCCGAGGTAGAGGTATAGCGGGATCGCCAGCGCCGGCAACAGCAGCACGATGGTCGCCACCAGGCCGATCGGCGGCCGGCCCGCCACCGCCGATTCGGCCGCAGCGGACTCCTCGAGCACCCGGCGTTCGAGTTCGCCTCGAGCCTTCTCGAACTGGGCATCGTCGATCTCGCCGGCCTGATGTTCGGCTTCGAGTTCGCGCAGCTGATCGCGAAGGACGGTCAGGTTGGCGACCTGGTGGTCGGCGCTGCCTTCGATGCGAATCCGGCCGCCGAGCAGCGGCGGCACGACGAACAGCAGCGCGCCCGCCATCAGCATGGCGGAAACGACCCAGAACGTGATCATTTGCTGTCTCCGCCGTCCGCCTGTTCGAGCAGGCTGTAGGCCTGACGCTTCTGTTCCGGCGTGAGTTCCGCAGCCTGGATCTGGGCCGTCCGGCGGCGCAGCTTGACGAACAGCGTGCCGAGGCCGAGCACCAGCAGGACGCCGGGGCCGAACCACAACAGCCAGGTGGTGGACTTGACCTGCGGCTTGTACAGCACGAAGTCGCCGTAGCGGGCGACCATGAAGTCGATGATCTCCTGGTCGGACTTGCCGGCACGCATCATCTCGCGGATCTCGTTCTTGAGATCCACCGCCAGCTCGGCGTGGGAGTCGGCGATCGTCTGATTCTGGCAGACCAGGCAGCGCAGCAGATGGCCGACCTCCATGACCCGTTTCTCGAGCACCGGATCATCGCTTGCCGGCACCGCCTCCGCGGCGATGCCCGGTAGATGGATCAATACCGCGAACACTGCGGCAACGAACTTACGAAGCATTGAGTTCCCTCACCATGGGCAGCAACTTCTCCTGCAGGGCCTGCGGCGTGATCGGGCCGATGTGCTTGTGACGGATGACACCCTGCTTGTCGATGACGAAGGTCTCGGGCACGCCATAGACGCCGTACTCGATACCGATGCGACCGTCGGCATCCATGATCGACGCAGTGTAGGGGTCGCCGTGCTCGTTCAGCCACTTGAGGCCGGCGTTGCGGTCGTCCTTGTAGTTCAGGCCGTAGATCGGGACGATGCCCGCCTTGGCCAGTTCGACCAGCAGCGGATGCTCCTGCCGGCAGGAGACACACCATGACGCCCAGACATTGAGCAGCCACACCTGACCCATCAGATCGTCCCGCGACAGCGTCATGTCCGGCTTGTGCAGCACCGGCAGCGAGAACTGCGGCGCCGGCTTGTCGATCAGCGGCGAGGGCACTTCGCGGGGATTGAGGTTGAGACCGACCGCGAGGAAGCCCACGAGGGCAAGAAAGATGGCCAGCGGCCACAGGAATCGCGTCATGTCAGTCAGGCTCCGTCACCGCTGCCGGCTACCGCCGGTCGCGGCGCAGCCGCCACCGCCGGGGCGCTGCCGGCGCCGGAAGCCTGGGCACGCGCGGCATCGCGCGCTGCCAGCTTGCGATAGCGACGGTCGGAGGCGGCCAGCAGTCCGCCGAGGGCCATCAAGACGCAGCCACCCCAGATCCAGACGACGTAGGGCTTGTGGAAGATGCGGACGATCCAGGTATCGCCTTCGACCGCCTCGCCGAGCGAGACGTAGAGATCGCGGGTGATCGAGGTGTCGATCGCGGCCTCGGTCATCGGCATGCGCTGCACCTGATAGATCCGCTTCTCGGGGTGCAGCACCGTGATCGGCTTGCCGTCGCGGGTCACCGTCAGCGTGCCGCGCGCGGCGATGTAGTTCGGCCCCTGGAGTTCCTCGATGCCATCGAAACGATAGGTGTAGCCGGCCACCGTCGTCGTGTCCCCAGGTGCCATCTTGAGGTCCGACGTGACCTGCGAGCCATTGACCATGGCCACGCCGATGACGAACACGGAGACGCCGACGTGGGCCAGATTCATGCCCCAGAAGGCCATCGGGATGCGGCCTTCGGCCTTGCCGCGCGCTGCGGCAAGGCGCTCGAGAATGCCGGTGGCTGTCGCCAGCAGGACCCAGAAGGCCAGGCTCATGGCCATCACCATCATCGCCGAGAACTTGTCGATCGCCAGCGGCACGACGATGCCCAATACCACCGCCAGCACCATCGCGACGCCGAGCCGGCGCAACAGCGAACCCAGTGCCTGCTGCTTCCAGCGGGCTACCGGCCCGACCGCCATCAGCAGCAGGATCGGCACCATCAGCGGAACGAAGACCGAGTCGAAGTAGGGCGGTCCGACCGAGATCTTGCCGAGGCCGAGAGCGTCGAGGAACAGCGGGTAGAGAGTGCCGAGCAGCACCGAACCGGCCGCCACGCTGAGCAGCACGTTGTTGGTCAGCAGCAGGGATTCGCGCGAGAGCAGTGCGAAGCTGCCGCCGAGGCCGACCTTCGGCGCACGCCATGCGAACAGGGCCAGCGAGCTGCCGATCACCACCACCAGCAGGGCGAGGATGAAGATGCCGCGGCGCGGGTCGGTGGCGAACGCATGCACCGAAGTCAATACCCCGGAGCGCACCAGGAAGGTCCCCAGCAGCGACAACGAAAAGGCCGCAATTGCGAGCAGCACCGTCCAGCTCTTGAAGCTGCCGCGCTTTTCGGTGACCGCGAGCGAGTGGATCAGCGCAGTGCCGACCAGCCACGGCATGAACGAGGCGTTCTCGACCGGATCCCAGAACCACCAGCCGCCCCAGCCGAGCTCGTAATAGGCCCACCAGCTGCCGATCGCGATGCCGAGGGTCAGGAAGATCCAGGCCACCGTGGTCCACGGTCGCGACCAGCGCGCCCAGGCGGCATCCATGCGGCCGCCGAGCAACGCAGCGATCGCGAAGGCGAAGGCCACCGAAAAGCCGACGTAGCCCATGTAGAGCATCGGCGGATGGATCACCATGCCCGGATCCTGCAGCAGAGGGTTGAGGTCGCGACCGTCGGCGGCGGCCGGCAGCAGCCGGTCGAAAGGGTTCGACGTCAGCAGCATGAACAGGATGAAGCCGACGCCGACCAGACCCATCACGCCGAGAACGCGGGCCACCATGTCTTCCGGCAGATGTCGGCTGAACACCGTGACGGCGAGGGTCCAGCCGGAGAGCATCAGCGTCCACAGCAGCAGCGAACCTTCGTGGCTGCCCCAGCTCGCTGCGAACTTGTAGGCGATCGGCAGTGCGCTGTTGGAGTTGGTCGCGACATTGACGACCGAGAAGTCGTCACCGAGAAACGACCAGACCAGGCAGCCGTAGGCCATCGCCACGAAGACGAAGAAGCCCTGTCCGGCCGGACGCGCCACCGACATCAGGATGGCATTGCCGCGGGCTGCGCCGATGATCGGCACGGTGCCGAGAACCAGCGAAATGATCAGGGCGATGATCAGCGCAAATTGTCCAAGCTCTGGAACCATGTCATGGCCTCCGATTGCGTGGCGGGCGCGGCCCGCCACCTGATGGTCGCGCGATGGCCGCTGTCGTGTTCGAGTCGAACCCGGCGTCCCTCGCTCAACCTGCGAGTGTACCCCGGAAGCACGACACGCGCCCTCGGACTACAGTGGCGCAAATGGCGGCTCCGTCTGCAGCGCCGCTGCAGCCAGGCCCGCGTCGATGCTGCAATGGGACCGGGCATGGTATGGCCCGGTTCCCTGCCGGGCGATCGGCCACGGTGGACGGACGGCGCAGGCTGCCGGCGGTCGCGGGTGCGCATTCGCCGCCGCTGACCGCTGCCTCGTGAGACGCACTGCGGGTCCCGTGCGCGCGCGTGGTCGGATCGCCGCGCGCGCGGCACTGCGCGACTGTTTCACGACGGCCGTGTCGCGACCTTGCGCCGCGAGAGGCGGCTGAGCCGGCCGAGATGCTCGAGAATCGACTTGCGCTTGACCAACAGCACGCAGACCTCGGTGACGATGACGGCCAGGGTCACCGCGTAGGAGCCCCAGACGTAGAGGCCGTGGCCACCCATGTTCCAGAAATCCTGCCAGGTGCCCCAGCTCATGGCACGTTCCGCACGACAAGGGCAATGCCTTCGGCGTCGCGGCGAGCGCCACGGCTGCGCGGTCCGCGATGCACGCGCGCCGGCACCGACGCGAGGGCGAAAGGGCTTCGTCGTGTTGGCATGATTGGTACGTGGCCCGCGGCTGGCTGAAACTCGAGCGAGGCAAGCAATCGGTGTGCCGATACCATTCAATGGGTGGAATGGCGACTTCGGTGGGCAATCGTCCCGCAGGCCGGAAGTGACTGCCCGGGATTTCCCGGATCTGGGAATCTGCCGTCGCAGAAATCCGAAAGGCGGCGCGGGCAAGGGCCCGGATCAGTCGCCCGGCCCGGCTTCGGCCGCGGGTGGCGCGTCGGTCGGTTGGTCGGATCGCCGGCCCGCCTGATCGAGCTGCGCCCGCCATTCCCAGATAGCCACCTCGGCCTTGCGCCGGTAGCGGTCCTGATCGCCACTGCGATGGATGTAGGTGCGCATGGCGCCGATCGCGCCGGACAGGTCGCCGAGCCCCTCGAGCGCCATTGCCAGGCCATAGTAGGCATTGGCCTGTTCGGGCTGGAGTTCGATCGCCGTCGCGAAGAAATCGTGCGCGGCCGGCCACTGGGCCAGGCCGACCAGCGAGAAGCCCATGTTGACATGGGCTTCCGGCAGACGCGGCGCGAGCTGCAGCACCCGGTGGAAGGCCTCGGCAGCTTCCTCGTATCGGCGGGCATGGAGCATCACGACGCCCTGGCGAAAGCGCTGTTCGAGTTCGCCGCGGCGCTGCATCTCGGCGTGGCCGCGCAGGCGCAGGGACTGCACGCCGGTGGCAATGTCGTCGTAGCGCGCCAGCAGTAGACCGCCGAGGACGACGCCGGCCACGGTCAGCAGCAGCGCCAGCGGGCGACGGTCGCGACGCTTGTCAGCGAGCGGCTTCATTCTCGATTCCCCGCCCGAGGGCGACCGGCCACAGCCGCATCAGTACCAGGTAGGCGAACATCAGGATGCCGATCGTGGCGAGCAGGCCGCCGATGCCGAGCATGATCCGCGAGATCGTCTCGATGCTCCAGCTCAGGCCCAGGTCGCCCGGGGTCTTGCGCGGTGCGCCCATCAGTCCGGCGCCGGCCAGGCCGAGCATCATCAGCATGATGCCCCAGCCGTAGCAGGCCAGCTGGCTGCGGGCGGCGCCGGCGGAGACGGCGGTGGCGCCGAGCCGCGGCAGCAATTGCAGCGCGGTCGCCATGAATGCCAGCGTCACGGCACCGATCGTGCCGTGATAGTGGGCGGTGACCAGGGTGGTCTGGCCGTCGATGGCGGCTCCGATCAGCAGGCCCTGGATGAACAATACGGCCGACAGCCCGAAGCCCGGCATGGCACGCGGGCTCGTGCGCAGCAGCAGTGCGAACAGGATCACCGGCGCCGGCCACGAGGCCCACTGCATCAGGCGCGTGAAACCGATGATGTAGTCGGCGTCGAGCGGGCTGCGGAACGTCGCCAGACCGATGCCGGCAACGATCGGTGCCGCCGCCAGCAGCAGCAGACCCGCCGGAACCGCCGGCGCCAGGCGCGCCGGATTCGGGGGCGCCAGTACCAGCCAGCACACCATCATCAGCAGCACCAGCACGAACTGCCAGAGGTGGCCTGCACCCCAGAACAGCGATTCGTAGTAGGCCAGGCCGTCGACGCCCTCGGCGATGACGCGATGGGCGAGCAAGGCCAGCAGCAGGCTCGCGCAGAAGCCGATCGCGGCGAGCCGCAGACCCAGCGCGCGAACATCGCCGAGGCCCGCCGGACGTCGCCATGGCAAGGGTAGGGCGCTGCGCGCGGCGCGCAGCGCCAGGGCGAGACCGAACAGCAGGAAGGCACCGGTAAACAGACGCGAGTCGAGCACCGGCAGATAGTTGCTCATCAGCGGCGCAGGTTCGCCGACGCCGACCGACAGGGCGATGCCGATGGTGCCGAGCGCAGCGGCTGCCAGGCTCAGGTGGTCCACCGACGTCGGCCTGCGCGGCGCGTCGAGCGCCCACAGGCAGGCCGCGAAGGCCATGAACCAGACGCCCTGGGACAGCGTCACGTGCAACGTCAGCGCGACCCGGTAGAACTCGGGACCGGGGAAGAGCTTGCCGATTGCCGGGACGCGCGCCAGCGCAATCAGGATCGCGAACAGGCCGGCGGCCGCCACCGCGCCGGCGGCCAGCGCCAGCCAGTTCTGCGCGTGCCGGCGCCGGCCAGCGTCGTCGTCGCGTCCGAAGTGCGTCATACCGCCCCCTTGTGCGGGGATTCGGAGACGAAGGGCACGCCGAAGAAGGTCAGGAAGGCGAGCACGAAGACGGCGACGATCATCCACGCGTTGCGCACCGGTTGCGGGCGATAGGTGAGGCGCAGGTGGATCGCGAAGGCGAGCAGCAGCCAGGTCACGAATGACCAGGTCTCGAGCGGATCCCATGCCCAGTAGCGCCCCCAGGCGTCCTGAGCCCAGATCGCGCCGGTGATCAGCATCAAGGTGTCGAAAACCAGCGCCAGCGCCATGAAGCGGTAGGCGAGTTCGTCCAGGCGTCGGTCGTCCGGCAATGTCGCGAAGCGCTCCTTGGCGATGCCGAAGCGGCGCAGCAGGACGATGCCGGCGATGCCGAGGGCGACAAGCGTGGCGCCAAGGAAGACCTTGGCCATGCCGATGTGGATGAACAGCCACGGTGTGCGGTAGGTCGGCGGAAAATGGCCCTCGCCGGGATGGGCCAGCATCAGCCAGCCCATCAGTACGAACAGCACCGGCATCACCACCGCCGCGCTGGGACGGATCTTCGGAATCCGCCAGTAGGCGACCAGGAACACCAGCATCAGGCTCCAGACGTTCGACGACAGGATCTCGAACAGCGTGATGAAGGGGCCGTGCTCGAGGCGCTGCCAGCGCAGTGCCAGCGATGCCGCATGAAGCGCCAGGCCGGCCAGCAGCAGCCCCAGTACGACCCGGCCCTGTCTGCGCCCGAGGGCCACGCCGAAGATCGCCAGCACGCCGCCCAGCACGTAGGCGACGATGGCGGCCCAGAGAATCTGCAGTTCGCGTTCCATGATCTCAGGCGTCCCACGCCTTGCGTCGGAATTTGGTCGCAAAGTGCCAGCCCAGGCTGATCACCGCGAGTGCCCCGGTGGCGGCGAGCCACGGCAGCGTCCAATCGTAAAACACTTTGTATCCCATCCAGGTGCGCAGGCCGACCAGTTCGAGGCGGCCTTCCGGCAAGTCGATGGCCTCGCCCGGCCGAAGTTCCCAGCGCTCGGCGTTGTCGCGCACGATCACCCGGTAGTCCGACGGTACCCGGAAGGCCGACGGCTGTGCCGGATCGAGAATGGTCTCGTCGAAATCGAGCAGGATCCACAGCATCCGGCGGGTGCCGGGCAGCGCCCACTCGCGAGTCTGCTCGTACTGGTGGATCGGGTAGGACGGCAGGTGCACGGCGCCGAGGATCGCCTCGCCGCCAGTCGGCGTAAACGTGAAGGTCGGGGCAAAGCCCTTGTTGAAGCTGGTGTAGAAGCGGTAGTCCTCGACCACCAGCGGGTGTTGGTCGCCGATCGTCGACTCGCGCATGCGGCCGCGCTCGTCGATCCAACCGACGCGATTGCGGGTCGCGTCCCGCCGCACGCCGGGCGCGTAGTCGATGGTGAATCCGAGGTTCGTGAAGCGGACCCGGTCGAGGTCGCCCATGTGCCAGCGCGCGGCGTCGGTCGAGGTCAGCGCGCCGCCCTCGAACCAGGCGCCTTCGGTGAGCTCGAGGGTGCCCTTCAGGTAGCTCATGCGCCCGGCCGCGATCAGCAGCAGCAGCGCAACCAGCGCCAGGTGGAACACGATCAGCGCGGTCTGTCGCCGGAACGCCGGATTGCTCGCCAGCGCAGCCAGCAGATTCAGCGCGAGCCCGGTCAGCGGCAGGGCCAGCGGCCAGCTTCGCCATGCTTCCGAGTTGTAGGCGAGCACGA